>NZ_JBFRGY010000006.1:0-226614 GCF_052115565.1 Microbacterium sp. 2MCAF23
GACAAGGCGGTGAAGACGACGGTGTTCGTGACCGTCCCGATCGGGTTGCTCGCCGGTGTCAATCCCGGATCCGCGTTCGGTGTCGCCGCCATCGCGGGCGTCGCCGCCACCACGGCGAGCGCTGGCTCTTCGCTGAGTCCGGCGGGCAACCCGGTCGCCTCGGGCACGGAGGCGCAGCTGGTCGGGCACGGTCCGATCGACCCGGCCACCGCACGGCAGGCGTTCCTGGACGCGACCGGGTTCCGGCGGGTGATCACGGATCCGGTCCGCGGGGTGGTCTTGGACATGGATCGGCGCACCTACCGACCCACGAAAGCGCAGCGGGACTGGCTGGTCCTGCAGCACGGCACCTGCGCGAGAGACGGCTGCGACCGCCTCGCCCTCGACGCCGACCTCGACCATGCACAGATGTGGTCCTGAGGTGGCCTCACCGACATCGCCAACCTGCGACCACTGTGCCCCGCCGATCATGTGCGACGACATCGCACCCGGATGATCTACCGGAACCGCGAGAACCGGACCGTCCAAGTCATCACCCCGACAGGATTCCGCACGAACGACCCACCGCCCTTTTAGAGCGACGCGCTGCTCGACGAGCGAGGCCCTTCCGCCGGTGCCCGGGCGTGCGGGGGTCATCCGGCGTCACATGGAAATACTCTCCGCGGCCGATCGGTTGCCCCGAGCATGACTCGCATCGGATCCAGTGACCTCTCCGTCTTCCCGCTCTCGCTCGGCGGCAACGTGTTCGGCTGGACCGCCGATCACGACGCGTCCTTCGCCGTTCTGGATGCCTTCGTGGCAGGCGGCGGCGACTTCATCGACACGGCCGACGTGTACAGCGCGTGGGTGGAGGGCAACCAGGGCGGGGAGAGCGAGACGATCATCGGGGAGTGGCTCGCCTCGCGCGGTCCGGAGGGCGTCGTAGTCGCGACGAAGGTGAGCCAGCACCCGCAATTCCGCGGTCTGTCGGCGGCGAACGTGCGCCGCGCCGCGGAGGCCTCGCTCGATCGGCTCGGCGTGGACGCGATCGACCTGTACTACGCGCATTTCGACGACGAGAGCGTGCCGCTCGAGGAGACCGTCGCGGCCTTCGGTCAGCTGGTGACGGACGGCCTGGTCCGCAACATCGCCGTGTCGAACTACTCCGCGGACCGGATCCGCGAATGGATCCGGATTGCCCGATCCACCGGCGTCGCACTGCCGGTCGCGGTGCAGCCGCATTACAACCTCGTGCACCGCAACGAGGTCGAGGAGACCATCGTTCCGCTCGCGACCGAGTTCGGGCTGAGCGTCATCCCGTACTACGCGCTCGCGAGCGGGTTCCTCACGGGCAAGTACCGTTCGACCGACGCGACCGGACAGTCCTCGCCCCGCGCCTCGGGTGCGGCGAAGTACGCGACGGAGCACGGACTGCGCATCATCGACGCGCTCGAGGAGATCGGCGATGCGCACGGCGCCTCGATCGCCGCGACCGCGCTCGCGTGGCTGCGGGCGCAGCCGACCGTGGCCGCCCCGATCGCCAGCGCGCGCACGGCCGAACAGGTCGCTGACCTGCTCACGGGCGGGCGGCTGGAGCTCTCCGCCGAGGAGGTCGCCCGCCTCAGCGACGTCTCGGAGTGGACGCCGACGCGGGTCTGACGGCGAAGGCGATCACCCCTGCGGCGGGATGTACCGCCGCAGGGGTGAACGCGGTCAGGCGTCGAAGCTCAGGCTGAGCTTGCGCAGCAGCGCCGCGAGCCGCTCGCGATCGCTGCGGGAGAGCGCAGAGAGCAGCGTCGCCTCGGCGTCCACCAGACGCGTGATCGCGGCATCCACGCGCACCCGGCCGTCGTCGGTGAGGGTGACCAGCACGCTGCGGCCGTCACCGGGATCCGCCTCGCGGCGCACGAGACGGCGGCCGACGAGACGGTCGATGCGGTTCGTCATGGTGCCGCTCGAGACCAGGGTCTGCTGCAACAGCTGCTTCGGGCTGAGCTGGAACGGGGCGCCCGCACGGCGCAGGGCGGAAAGCACATCCCACTCCCACGGCTCGAGATCGCTGCGGCGGAACACGTCGCGGCGCGCGCGATCGAGCAGCCGCGAGAGGCGATCGACCCGCGAGAGCACCTCGAGCGGCGAGAAGTCGAGATCGGGCCGCTGCGTGTTCCACGCCGCGACGATCCGGTCGACCTCGTCGCCTGCGGATGGATCGCCGATGCTCATCCGCCCATTATCCCGGCCCGGAGCGGTTGCTCATGGCCGGTCGTGGTGCGACCCGCACCGTGAGGAAGATGCTGTGCGGATCCTCGACATAGGAGCCGAACGGCTCGCACTCGTCGAAACCGGCCTTCGTGTACAGCCTGTGCGCGGCCCAGAAGAAGTCGCTCGCACCGGTCTCCAGCGACACGCGTTCGATCCCGCGATCGCGCGCGTCGCAGAGCAGGGCCGCCAGCATCACGGATCCGACACCCCGGCCGCGCATCTGGGGCGAGGTGCGCATGGACTTCAGCTCCTCGTGACCCGGCTCGAGCTCGGCGAGCGCCCCGGTGCCGACCAGCGCGCCGTCCACCGTCGCGGCGAACAGGCGCACGCGCGGCGAGAGCAGGCGCGAGATGTCCAGGGCATGCCGGCTCTCCGGCGGCGCGGTCGCCTGCATGTCGCGGAGATGGTCGCCCAGGAAGGCCTCGAGGTCGGGCGTCGCAGCGTGCACGCGAGCGATGCGGATCGTCATGACCCCAAGCGTCGCGCAACGACGTTGCGAGGATGTTGCCGACGGGTTCCGGCCGGATCACGCAGACGGCGCATGGCAGAATTGAGAAGCGGGCGCCCGGCGACCGCGGTCCGCCGTGGTGTAACGGCAGCACCCCAGCCTTTGGAGCTGTGGGGTCCAGGTTCGAATCCTGGCGGCGGAGCATGACGCAGAACGCACTCGCCATCGTCGTCCTCGCCGCAGGCCAGGGTACGCGCATGAAGTCCCGCCTCCCGAAGGTGCTGCACCCGATCGCCGGACGCACGCTGGTCGGCCACGTGCTCGCCACGGCCTCGCGGCTGGGAGCGGACACGGTCGAGGTGGTCGTGCGCCATGAGCGCGACCAGGTGGTCGAGGCGCTGGCCGCGGAGCACCCGGAGGCGGTCATCGTCGACCAGGACGAGATCCCCGGCACCGGGCGTGCCGTGCAGGTCGCCCTCGATGCGCTGCCTGCGGGCTTCGACGGCGACGTGCTCGTGCTCTCCGGCGATGTGCCGCTGCTCGAGGCCGCGACGCTGCAGGGACTCATCGACGGGCATCGCGCCGCTGCGGCCGCGGCGACCGTGCTGAGCGCGATCGTCGACGACCCGAACGGCTACGGCCGCATCATCCGCGACGCCGCCGGCGATGTCGCCCGCATCGTCGAGCAGAAAGACGCCGACGAGGCGGAGAAGGCCACACGCGAGATCAACGCCGGCGTGTACGTGTTCCGTGCGGATCTGCTCCGCGCCGAGCTCGCGAAGGTAACCACCGACAACGCGCAGGGCGAGATGTACCTGACCACCGTGATCGGACTGCTGCGCGAGCGCGATGAGAAGGTGGCCGTAGAGATCGCCGCAGACACGGCCGCGACGTTCGGCATCAACGACCGGATTCAGCTCGCCGAAGCCGCGCGCACGTTGAACGACCGCATCGTGCGCCGCTGGCAGCGCGAGGGCGTCACGATCCAGGATCCGGCGACGACCTGGATCGACGACGACGTCACCCTGGCTCCCGATGTCACGATCCTGCCCAACACGCACATCCTGCGCGCCAGCACGGTGGCGAGCGGCGCGATCATCGGCCCCGACACCACGCTCGTCAGCACCGAGGTCGGGGAGGACGCGACCGTGCGCCGCTCCGAGGCGACGCTCGCCGTGATCGGCGCCGGCGCGACCGTCGGCCCGTTCTCGTTCCTGCGCGCGGGCACCACGCTCGGTGCGGAGGGCAAGATCGGCGCCTATGTCGAGACCAAGAACGCGCAGATCGGCGACGGTTCGAAGGTGCCGCATCTCTCCTACGTCGGCGATGCCACGGTCGGCCGCGGCGTGAACCTCGGGGCGTCGACGATCACGGCGAACTACGACGATGTGAACAAGCACCACACCGAGATCGGGGACGAGGTGCACACCGGCTCGCACACGGTGCTCGTCGCGCCCGTTAGGCTGGGTGCCGGCGCGAAGACCGGCGCCGGCGCCGTCGTCCGCAAGGACGTCCCCGCCGGTGCACTCGCCATGAGTGTCGCACCCCAGCGCAATATCGAGGGGTGGGTCGAGAAGAACAGGGCAGGCACGGCCGCCGCAGACGCGGCGCGTGCCGATTCGGCGGAATAGGCGGGTCCGATGGGGCGCAAGAAGAACACGACGGTCGAGCTGGATCGCGAGAACGACATCGCGCCAGGACTGGTCGCCAAGACCAAGAAGCGACTCGTCGTCGCCGGAGGTCGCTCGCATCCCGAGCTGGTCTCGGCGGTCGCCGCCGCGCTCGGCACCGAGATCGCACCGGTCGAGCACCGCACCTTCGCCTCCGGTGAGCTCTACGCCCGCTTCGAGGTGTCGATCCGCGGCTGCGACCTGTTCATCATCCAGTCCTTCGGCGAGCCGATCAACGAGTGGCTCATGGAGACGCTCATCATGCTCGACGCCGCCAAGCGCGCGTCGGCCAAACGCATCACCGTCGTTGCGCCGTACTACCCGTACGCACGTCAGGACAAGAAGGGTCGCGGCCGTGAGCCGATCTCGGCCCGCCTCGTCGCCGACATGCTCAAGGTCGCCGGTGCCGACCGGGTCATGAGCGTCGACCTGCACGCCGCGCAGATCCAGGGCTTCTTCGACGGCCCTGTCGACCACCTCTTCGCCAAGCCCGTCCTCCTCCAGCACTTCGAGGAGACGCTCACGGCCGAGGACCGCGCCACGCTCACCATCGTCTCGCCGGATATGGGCCGTGTGCGCGTCGCCGACACCTGGTCGGACAGCCTCGACGCCCCGCTCGCGATCATCCACAAGCGCCGTGACCCCAAGGTCGCCAACCAGGTCTCGGTCCACGAGATCGTCGGCACCGTGGACGGACGCACCTGCCTCCTCGTCGACGACATGATCGACACCGGCGGCACGATCGTGAAGGCGGCACAGGCGCTCAAGGCCAACGGCGCCCGCAAGGTGATCGTCGCCGCGACCCACGCGATCTTCTCGGATCCGGCCAGCGAGCGCCTGCAGGACTCCGCGATCGACGAGGTCGTCGTCACCGACACGATCCCGCTGTCCGCATCGCGACGGTTCCCGGGCCTGCGCATCCTGCCGATCGCGCCGCTGCTGGCGACCGCGATCCGTCAGGTCTTCGAGGACGGATCCGTCACGAGCATGTTCGACGGCGCCGCCTGACACCGGCTTCACCAGGCACAGCGTCATCTCAAAGGCGGCGCATAGGACGGTTGCGGAAGCTGGATCCCATGAAGCTCTCTCCTTCAGTACGTCACGGATCCGCTCTCGTCGGCATCGCCGGAACGCTCCTGCTGGCGGGATGCGCGGCCGAGTCGTCCTCCGCGGAGACCACGACGGAGACGCCCGCGCCGCAGACGAGCGCGGATGCTGCACCGTCCGCGACGAGCACCGCGTCCGCGGCCGATTCCGGCTCGACGTACAAGGACGGCACCTACACGGCCGACGGCTCCTATCAGACCCCGGAGACGGTGGAGAAGATCACGGTCGCCCTCACGGTCTCCCAGGACACGGTCACGAAGGTCGAGGTCACCGGCGACCCCCAGGCGTCGGAGACGAAGCACTACCAGTCGCAGTTCATCGGCGGGATAGCCGCACAGGTCGTCGGCAAGAAGCTCGACGACATCTCCGTCAGCCGGGTCTCCGGATCCTCACTGACCAGCAAGGGTTTCAATCAGGCGCTGGCCACCATCCGCACCGAAGCCAAGGGCTAGGGGTGGGAACCCGGCCCGTGCCGGCGGTGTGCTCCTTCCCGCCCTCGGACCGTCGAACACTGCGCGCGGGGGACGCACGCTGATGGACATCTGGCGTTTCGACGCGATCGGGACGATCTGGGAGATCGGCACGGCGAATCCTCTTCCCGAAGGCGAGCGCGACGCCGTGCGCGAGACGATCGACGACTTCGACCACACCTGGTCGCGCTTTCGCGCCGACTCGCTCGTCACGGCCCTCGCCGGGGAACCTCAGGAGGTGCCGGCGCCACCGGATGCGGCGGCGATGCTCGATCTGTACCGGGAGCTGTCGCTGGCGACGGACGGCGCCGTCCAGCCCCTCATCGGAGACAGCCTCGCGTCGCGCGGCTACGACGCCGCGTACTCGTTCCGTGACCGGGGCGCGCGGCCGGCCCCCGTGGACTGGATGGACCGGCTCGCGTGGGACGATGGCGCCCTCGAGCTTCGCGAACCCGACCTCATCGATGTCGGTGCGATCGGCAAGGGCCGGATCGTCGACGTCGTGCACGACCTGCTCGGAACCCTCGGGCATGTCGAACGCCTGACCGACGCCGGGGGTGACCTGCGGGTGAGCGGCGCGTCGATCCGCGTGGGGCTGGAGCATCCGTTCGACGCCACGAGCGCGATCGGCGTCGCCACGGTCTCGGACGCGGCCCTGTGCGGGTCCGCCGTGAACAGGCGGGCGTGGCCGGGGGAGCGCAGTGGGCTGCACCACGTGCTGGATGCGCGAACCGGGGAACCGGTGCGCACTTACGCTGCGACCTGGGTCATCGCCGCCTACGCGATGGTCGCGGATGCGGTCGCCACGGCGCTGTTCTTCGACGGCGGTGCCGAGTTCGCCGCGCGGTGCGGTGTGGAATGGGTGCGGATGACCACGGATGGAGCGGTCGAATGGTCGGCGGGGAACCGGATGGAGGTGTTCGTGTGATGGCGATGTTGATCGGCGCGCGGCAGCGCGTGGTCGCGCAGCTCGGGCGGCTGTCGATGTATCGGCTCACGCTGTACGCGCTGCTGGTGCTCGCCGCGATCGCCGTGATCCTGTCGGCGGTCGGCGCGATCTCCTCCACGCCGCTCGACGTCCTCGCCACGCTGGCGCTGCTGATGCTGGCGACCCTCTGCGCGGACGCGGTCGGCCAGGCGCTGGTGCGGGCCCCGCGTCGTGTCGAGTCGTCGTTGATCACCGCGCTCATCCTGCTGTTCGTCGTGCAGCCGGGCGCGAACCCCGACCAGGTCGGCGGTATCGCGCTCGCGGGCGTGATCGCGGCAGCCTCCAAGTACCTGCTGGTGTGGCGGGGGAGGCACCTGTTCAATCCGGCGGCCGTCGGCGCGACGGTGCTCACGGTCACCGGCCTCGGATTCTCGGCCTGGTGGGTCGGAACTCCGGCGATGGCGATCCCCGTGATCGTGCTCGGACTGCTCGTGCTGTGGCGCACCGAGCGGATCCGGGTCGTGCTGCTCTTCGTCGTCGTGTACGCGATCGTGTCGATCGTGCGGCTCTCCGTGCAGTCCGCGGCAGCCGGGCTCGCGGTCGAGCCCGGAGCGCTGGCGACGTCGGTGCTGCTGCAGTCGCCGGTGCTGTTCCTGGGCGCCTTCATGCTCTCCGAGCCGCTGACCCTGCCGTCTCGTCGGTGGCAGCAGCTGTCGGTCGCGACGGTCGTGGGAGCGCTCGCCGGCTGGCCGATCAGCCTCGGGATCATCACGCTCGGTCAGGAGCGCGCGTTGCTGGTCGGCAACCTCCTCGCGGCGGTGCTCGTCGCCCGTGCCGGGATCCGGCTCTCGCTCGTGCGCCGGCGCGCGGTCACGCCCACCGTGCACGAGCTGACCTTCCGGGTGCGGCGCCCGTTCCGGTTCGCACCGGGGCAGTACCTGGAGCTGCAGGTGCCGCATCGCCGTCCGGACAGCCGGGGCACGCGCCGTGAGTTCAGCATCGTCTCCACGCCGGCCGAGCTGCCGTACGTCCGCATCGCATATCGCGAGGCGGAGCCGGGCTCGAGTTATAAGCGCGCTCTCGCCGCCGTGCAGCCGGACGACGTGCTCACCGCGACCGGCGTGTGGGGCGATTTCGTGCTGCCCGCCGGTGGTGCCCCAGTGCTGCTCATCGCTGCCGGCATCGGCGTGACGCCGTTCGTGGCGCAGCTCGGCGCGCAGCAGAGGGCGGACGCCGTGCTCGTGCTCGTCGCCTCCTCGGCCGCGGAGTGCGCGTACCTGCAGGAGCTCGGCGGGTTCGGTGCGCGGATCGTGGTGGTCACGCCCGACGACCCCGGCGCCTTGCCGTCGGGTGCGGAATGGGCCGGCGGGGCGCGGCTGGATGCGGCGCTGCTGCGGACCCTGGTGCCGGATCTGGCGCACCGGCACGCCTATGTGTCCGGTCCGCCGCGGCTCATCGCGCAGCTCGCCCCCGCGCTGCGCGGCGCTCGCCGGGTGACGACCGACGCCTTCGCGGGGTACTGAGCTCGGAGGGGCCGGGCCGGACCCGTCCGGCTCGTAGCGTCCGACGAGCCGAGGAATCGGCTCGGCTCAGCGTCCGCCGAGAGTGCGCCCGATCTGGTGGCTGCCCGCTGCGGTCGTCGATGCCGGCTGCGGGACCTTCGGCAGGCGCACCGTGAACACCGTCGCGCCCGGTTCGCTCTGGACCGAGATCGTGCCGCCGTGGCCGTCGACGATCGCCTTCGTGATCGACAGTCCGAGGCCGGATCCGCCGGTGGCCCGGTTGCGGGAGCGATCACCGCGCGCGAAGCGGCTGAACAGTTCATCGCGCACCGCGGGGTCGATGCCGGGTCCGTCGTCGCGGACTCGGAGCACGACCTCGGACGTCTCCTCCGCCACCTCGATCGTGATGTGCGTGCCGGCGGGGGTGTGCGTGCGCGCGTTCGCGAGCAGGTTCGTGACGACCTGCTGCAGCCGGCCGGTGTCGCCGATGAGCTCGACGGGTTCCTCCGGCACGTCGATCGCCCACTCGTGGTCCGGTGCGGTGGGGCGCGCATCCTCGACGCCCTCGATCGCGAGCCGGGAGAGGTCGACGGTGGAGAGGGAGAGCTCCCTGCCTTCTTCGAGGCGGGCGAGCAGCAGCAGGTCCTCGACCAGGCTCGTCATCCGCAGCGACTGCGCCTGGATGCGCTCCAGGGCGGTGTGTGCGGAGGCGGTGGCGGGATCCTCAGGCGCGTCCGATTTCGACAACGCGCGCAGCGACAGCTCCGAGTACCCGCGGATCGAGGACAACGGCGTGCGCAGCTCGTGGCTCGCGTCCGCGACGAACTGCCGCATCCGCTCCTCGTTGCGCTGACGCACCGCGAGCGAGGCGTCGACGTGGTCGAGGAGGGTGTTCAGCGCGGATCCGACGAGTCCGGTCTCGGTGCGCGGATCGGCTTCCGCGGCGGGCACGCGCTCCGTGATCGACACGTCACCGCGGTCCAGTGGCAGATTGGCGACCCTGTTCGCGGTCGCGGCGACCTCGCGCAGAGGCCGCAGCGCGACCCGGATCGTGATCGCGGTGGACAGCGCGAGCAGGATCAGTCCGCCGATCGTGGTGAGCGCGATCATGGAGAACAGCGTCGTGATCTGCGCTTCCGTGGACGCGCGGGGCAGGCCCGTGATCACCTCGAACTGCGTGGGGCCCGTAGCCGGCACGGGCTGATGCACGAACTGATAGTCGCCGAGCTGGGAGAGATCCTCCGCGTAGCGTCCCTCCGAGAGCGCGGTGACGACCTGATGGATCTGCAGGGCGGTGAGGTCTTGTGCGACCCGATCGGACGTGACCACTGTGCCTGTCGCTGACCCGCTCTGCGAGACCACGATGACGAGCGTGCCGTTGGGGACGCCCGTCGGCCCGACCACGAGGTCTGCGGCGTCGGGGACGAAATGGCCGATCACGGCCGGCTGCCGGGCGATGCCGCCGATGCTCTTCGCGGTCGTCGCCAGTTCATCCTGCAGCCGGCCGTTGAGCACGTTCCCGAGCACCACGCTCGTCGTGATCGCGATCACCACGAGGATGAGCGAGACGAAACCGGTCACCGCCGCCATCAGCCGTGTCTGCAGGGACAGCGGACCACGGGGTCGGGTGCGGAACGGATTCATCGAGGATGTGCCTTCTTCGTGCGCGGGGCAGTCGGTCCTGCCGCTGCGGTGCCTTGCCTACTGCTGCGGCGCTTACTGCTGCGGCGCCTTGATCATGTAGCCGACGCCGCGCACGGTGTGGATCAGCGCCACCTCGCGTCCTGCGTCCAGCTTCTTGCGCAAGTACGAGATGTACAGCTCGACGACGCTGGAGCGCCCGCCGAAGTCGTAGCTCCACACCCGATCCAGGATCTGCGCCTTGGACAGCACGCGGCGCTCGTTGCGCATCAGGAAGCGCAGCAGCTCGAACTCGGTGGCCGTGAGCTCGATCTCGTCGCCGCCGCGGACGACCTCGTGGCTGTCCTCGTTGAGCGTGAGGTCGCCGACCTGCAGGATCGAGTCGCTGGCATCGGTGGTCGCGCCGCCCGAGCGGCGGATCACCGCGCGCAGCCGCGCGACGACCTCCTCCAGACTGAACGGCTTGGTGACGTAGTCGTCGCCGCCGGCGGTGAGCCCCGCGATCCGGTCGCTCACCGCATCCTTGGCGGTGAGGAACACGACGGGCACCATGTTGCCCTGCTCGCGCAGGCGCTTGAGGACGCCGAGCCCGTCCAGGTCGGGCATCATGACGTCGAGGACCAGCGCGTCGGGGCCGAAGTCGCGGGCGACCTGGAGCGCTTCGAGTCCTGATCCGGCGGTGCG
The DNA here is from genome assembly GCF_052115565.1 of Microbacterium sp. 2MCAF23. Lineage (NCBI taxonomy): Bacteria > Bacillati > Actinomycetota > Actinomycetes > Micrococcales > Microbacteriaceae > Microbacterium > Microbacterium sp. 2MCAF23. Next base: position 10,692 of record NZ_JBFRGY010000006.1, read on the forward strand.
CACCTCCCAGCCCTCCATCCGCAGGGCCATGGCGAGGAGGTCGGTGAGCATCGGCTCGTCGTCGACCGCGAGGATCCGCAGGGGAGAGCCATCGGGGCGGCGCAGCTCAGTGGCGTGATCGTTCATGGGATCCATTCTCCTCAATTTCCTATGGGCTGCCTATGAGCTTTGGAATGTCGGATCCGCCGCGTAGCGTCGCAGGCATGAGCTCACTCAGCGCATCGTCCTCCGCCGCCGCGAACCAGCCCGAGATCCTGCACCCTGTCGATGCCGAAGAAGTCGCCGCCGCGGTGCGCCGTGCGGTCGACGAGGGCAGGGGACTGACCGTGCGCACCGGGGGCCATGGGTTCTGGAAGCCCCGGCCCGCGGACCTCACCATCGATCTGCGGAGGTTGTCGTCGCTCGAGGTCGGGGAGGATTCCGGCGAGGGCAGGATGGTCCGGGTCGGCGCCGGCGCGTTGTGGGGCGAGGTCGCAGCGGCGCTCGCGCCGCACGGAGTCGCCATCAGCTCGGGCGACACTGCCAGCGTCGGGGTGGGCGGGCTGATCGTCGGCGGCGGCATCGGCCTGCTGGTGCGCGACCGAGGGCTCGCGATCGACCAGCTCCGTGGGGCGCAGCTCGTGACGGCGGATGGAGTGGTGCGCGAGGTCTCGGCCTCCGAGAACGCCGATCTGTTCTGGGCCATCCGCGGCGGGGGCGGGAACTTCGGTGTGGTGACGCGGCTCGACTTCGCCGCGGCGCCGCTCGACGGCGTCCTGGCGGGCGAACTGGCCGTCGACGGGGACCAGACCGCGCTGCTGCGGACGGTGCGCGATGCCCTCGAGTCCGCTCCGCGGGCACTCACAGTGACGTATATGGACGTCCCGGCGATGGATCCGAGCGCCCCCGCGGGCGCACGGCTGGCCGTGACCTGGGCCGGCACCGATCAGGAGGCGCTCGACGAAGCCCTACGGCCGATCGTCGCCGTCGACGGCGTCCGCGGAGAGGTCGTCCGCACGGCTTACGGCGATGCGCTGAACACTATGCCGCACGACGTCGATGAGCCCACACCGCCGATGCTGTCGATGAACGGGCTGTTCACCGTGCTCGACGACGCCCTCATCGAGCGACTGGTGGCCTTCCGGCGCGCTCACGCGGTGTCGGTCGTGTTCCTGCGCTCGCTGGGCGGGGCGTTCGGAGATGTCGCAGAGGAGACGACGGCGTTCCCTGCCCGCTCCGCCACCTGGTTCGTGATGGCGGTCGCCTTCGACATCCCCGGCATGCTCGACGACGCGGAGCGCGAGGCGGTGCGGTCCGAGCTGGCCGCCATCGCGCAGGGCCGGCTCTCCGCGTACACGAACTTCGCGGACCCGGCGTCCAACCCCGATCCCCGAGTGTTCTACACCCCGGAGGCATGGACGCGTCTGCGCGTGCTGAAGGCGCAGTGGGATCCGCAGAACGTGTTCGCAGGCAATCACAACATCCCGCCGGCGGACTGACGGTCCCGCCGTCGGCCTCGGCGCCCGCGGCGTGCTTAGCGCGCGCATAGCCGCGCCATCAATCCGCCCCAGACCCGGCTCCTAGCGTCACCAGCACGAGCGTGACCGAAGGAGAAGCATGTACGGGACGTATCTGCGCCGGGAACTGGCCGGGCGGAAGAAGCAGACGATGATCGTCGCGGCGGGGCTCGCGATCGCGATCGCCCTGGTCATCGTCGTCAACGCGCTGGCGGCCGGCGTGCGCGACGCGCAGACGCAGGCGCTTGCGCGGGTCTACGGGGTGGGCACCGATCTCACGGTCACCGGCGCGCCTGCTGAGCGCGGCAGCGACACCGGGCAGCGCTTCGACTTCGGGGCGGGTGGCGGAGCCGCGGCGAGCGATGGCAGCACCACGCTGAAGACCTCGGTGCTGCGCGCTTCTCCGGCGCGCGGCACGATCGACGCGGCCGGAGTGAAGACGATCTCGGGCACAGCCGGTGTCGCGGCGGCTACGGGAGCGTTCAGCCTGACCAACCTCACGTTCGACGGGCAGATCGCCCAGCAGAGGACTCAGGCCGGAACCGGCACCGGTCAGACCGACACCGGGCAGAACGGCACCGGTCAGACGGGCGAGGGGGGCACCGGCGAGCGGCCGCGATTCGGCGGCGGCAACTTCGGCCTCAACTCCTTCACGGTCCTGGGCGTCGACCCGGCCGCGGGCACGTCGGTGGGGCCGCTCTCATCGGTGAAGGTCTCGTCGGGGCGCGCGCTCGATGGCGCCGACGCGGGGCAGCTGGTCGCCGTGGTGGACAGCACCTACGCCACCTCGAAGAGCCTGAGTGTCGGCGGCACGATCGACGTCGGCGGATCCACGGTGAAGATCGTCGGGATCGTGGCCTCGTCGTCCGATTCCGCCGATACCGCGGCGAACGTCTACCTGCCGCTGGACACCGCCCAGAAGATCGCCGGCACCGGCGACGTGGTGTCCACGGTCTACGTCAAGGCGGCCTCCGCGTCCGACATCGCCGCCGTGCAGACTGCACTCGCCAAGGCCCTCCCGACCGCGACAGTGAGCTCGCAGGCGGATCTCGCCTCCACCGTCTCCGGTTCCCTCGCCAGCGCCGCCGGCATGATCGAGGGCCTCGGCACCTGGCTGTCCCTCATCGTGCTCGCAGTCGCCGTGCTGCTCGCGGTGCTGTTCACGCTCTCCGGCGTCACGCGCCGCACGCGGGAGTTCGGCACGCTCAAGGCGATCGGGTGGTCGAACGGACGGATCGTGCGCCAGGTCGCCGGGGAGTCGCTGGTCCAGGGCCTTATCGGAGGGGCAGCCGGACTCGTGCTCGGTCTGGTCGGGATCCTCGTCGTGAACCTCGTACAGCCCACGATCTCCGGCGCGTCGGCCGCCGGGTTCGCGCGTGGCGATGGGGCAGCCAGGGGCGGGCAGGCCGCAGCCGGCGCGGGGAGCGGAGGTTTCCCCGGTGCGGGAGGAGGCGAGGGTTTCCGCGGGCTCGGCCAGGCCGCGCAGGCGGTCGTGCTGCATGCGCCCCTCAGCGTGGGGATCCTCGTCGCGGCTGTCGGCCTGGCGATCCTCGGCGGCCTCGTCGCCGGTGCGATCGGCGGATGGCGGGCCGCGAGGCTGAGCCCGGCCGAAGCGCTCCGATCCGCCGCGTGACATCAGCAACCCGAACAGGAGAGACGACATCATGAGCATCACTGAGATCGAGATCGAGCCGCAGGCGCTGTACCGCCTGATCGACGTCACCCGCACCTACCGGACGAAGGGACGCACGGTCGCGGCGCTGACCGGCGCGACCGCCGAGATCAGGGCGGGCGAATTCGTGACCATCCAGGGCCCGACCGGCGGAGGGAAGTCCACGCTGCTGCAGCTGCTCGGCGCACTGGACCGCCCCTCCGGCGGGTCGCTGGTGCTGGGCGGCACAGAACTGTCCACCGCGTCGAATCGCGAGCTCGGCAGGCTGCGCGCCGAGGAGATCGGGTTCGTGTTCCAAGGGTTCAACCTGATCCCCACGCTCACGGCGCGGGAGAACGTCGCGATGGCGCTCGTGCCGCTCACGATCCCGGCTGAGGAACGTCGTGCTCGCGTGGATGAGGCGCTCGCGCACGTGGGCCTGGCTGACCGCGGCGATCATCTGCCCGGCGAGCTGAGCGGTGGTCAGCAGCAGCGCGTGGCGATCGCCAGAGCGATCGTGAAGAAGCCGCGTGTGCTGCTCGCCGACGAGCCCACCGGCAACCTCGACGAGGAGATGCGGGACGAGATCCTCGTGCTCCTCGAGGCGCTCTGCGCCGAGGGGCTCACTCTCATCGTGGTCACGCACGACTCGGCGGTGGCGAAGCGCGCGCACCGCCGCCTGCGACTCAAGAACGGCCGCCTCACCGAGGTGTGACACCCACCGGAGCCTGCAGCTGGTCGGCGGGCAGCGCCAGGAAGTCGATCGCCGCCTGCAGCGCCAGGGCATCGGCGAGCCGGCCTTCCGGGCCGTCGATGTGGCCGTTGGCCCGCACCGTCAGGCGCCGCGGCCCGGCGAGTGCATGGTAGACCGCGAACTGTCCCCGTGGATCGACGGCCGGGTCGAGCAGGGCGGCGCCGACGTGCACGGGAATGCGAATGCGGCGGGCCGCGGTCGCCGCGTCGTGATAATCGAGCGTGGAGCGTACCTCGGGGTGCGTGCGGAGATGCGTCCGGACGGCCTCACCGCTCCCGGTGCAGCGCCGGGTGAGTCGGATCGCGTGCGCGCCGAAGCTGGGGACGTCCAGTGCTGCACGGCGGAAGCGCGCGTCCCAAGGAAGCGCCATCGCGCCGATCCCGCCGCCGAAGCTGCTGCCACTGAAGTCGAGAGCGTCCGCAGCCGGGGCGGCGATGTCCAGCAGCACGCTCGCCGCACGCCAGATATCCGCGGCGGCGAAGCGGAGCGAGTAGGTGTCTCGATCGGCGATGCCCGCGAGCACGTGCTCCGCGGGGAGCGCCGGGAAGCGGCTGGGTGCATCCGCGTTGGTCCCCGGCGCGCAGGGGAAGATCGCGGCCGTGTCCGCGGGCACGCGCTCGATATCGGGTGCCGAGCGTCCGCCGTAGCCGTGTCCGACCACGAGCCCGCGCCGGATGCCGGTCGTCGCGTGCGGGACCATGACGAACGCGGTGGCCGGCTCGCCGGCCGAGGATTGGAAGCGGATCTGTGTCACGTGATGGGTCGGCGTGGCTTCCCGCTCACGAGTGGTCCGCCATCCGACCGTGCCGGTGCCGAACTCCTCGAAGGTCGACTGCCAGAAGCGGTCGAAGTCGTCCGGCTCCGGTAGATCCGGCGGAGGTACGAGCAGCGCTCCGAGTGAGTACTCGGTCAGTTCTTCGGGTATTGCGTCGGGCAACGACTGACTCCTCACCGGTTCCACTCCTCCTCGATCCTGCCGCGCAGACAGCGTTCAGGCGCATACAGGACGATCCATTGACATCCTCGCATACGAATTGCAATATATGCATCATGATTGCAAGGAAGAACGCGAGAGATGATGATGGCTCCCTGCAGTGGAGCCGTCGATCCGTGCTGCGCATGCTGGTGATCGCGGGCGTCCTCCCGCCGGTCCTCGGCGCACAGACCGCCGGAGGCTCGGCCGCGGCCACCGAGCTCCCCACGGCGATCGGCGCCTACGCCGACGCCCTGCGGCGGCTCGACAAGCCGAACCTGGCGGTGACCCAGGTCGCGCAGCTGGTCGGGACGAACCACCGGATGACCTTCTTCCAGGCGACGTGGGACGGAGGGGCGACGATCGTCCGCGATCTCGAGATCGTGCACGAGGGCGGATGGCTCGCCGTGACGGATCCCGCCCACCGGTTCGACGAGCAATGGGTGGTGCTGAAGGGCGCGCTGCCGTCCGGCAGCGCGCCGGAGCTCTACGGCCCGCTGGCGCCGAGCTGGCTGGGATTCACCTCCTTCCAGATCCTCGGCCCGCAGGCGATCGAGCTGCGCACCAGCACCGACGACATCGAGCTCGTGGTGCGCTGGCGCCTGGAGGGCGACAATCCGGAAGCCCACCACGTGCTGACGGCGAAGAACGCCGGGGACTACCTCGTCGGCTACCAGAGCCAGGATGCCCGGTCGCTCGACGATATCGACGAGGTGCTGTGCGGGTCGTACCAGCATGCGCTGTCCGTCCTCGACGGCTCGGCCCCGCTCGGGGCGTGGGAGCTGTTCGCCCCGATGGCGCTCACGCAGTACGCCGTGGGTGGCACGCCCGTCACATCCGGCGTCTACCTGCCGGCCGAGGTCGCGGAGTTCGTGCACGAGCGGCAGCTCATGTCGGACCGCCAGCCGTACGGCATGAGCCTGCGCAACGACAGTCTCGACCTCGTTCCCTGCATGTACTCGCCACAACCCGGCCTCCGCACGGCGATGGCGGCAGGGGAGGAGCGCGGCTTCGCATTCGGCCTGGCTGCCCAGGCGGGCGCTCTGTACGACGCATACACCGCGCTGTGCCGCGGCGAATACGGGCTGACGGCGTATCGGAGCAACGTCTACGATCGCTCCCTGACCGATGCCGTGCACGCCATGGCCGATCTGATCGCGGTCGAGCCGGCGGGCGACGACGCCGTGGACTACATCCCCTCGTTCTCGGGGTGGTGGAACCGAGCCAAGGGGTTCGTCGACGTCGAGAACGAGGATGCAGTCCGGACGGCGGCGAGCGGCGTGGTCCTCTCGGCGCACTACCTCACCGGCACGACAGGCGGCACGCTGTACGATCGCCGCGCCCGGCCGCTGATCGAGTATCAGGTGTCGCGCAAGGGGATCGGGCACTCGCCGGTGATCGGCAGTCCCGTCTACAACGACACCACGCAGTACCGTCTCGGCCGCGTTCCCACGGACGCGGTGAATCTGACAGCCCTGTACCAGCTCACCCACGGCCGCAACGCGGGGATCCAGCGGCTCGCCGTGCAGGCCACGAAGTCGGGTGTCGTCGGGCAGAGCCGTGCGCCCTTCTCAGTGCCGCTGGCCACCTACCGGGCCACAGGGGATTCCGCGTATCTGGCGGAGGCGACCCTGATCGGTCGCCGCTACGTGCAGGAGCAGATCCTCACGCCCTACCGTGGCAACGGCCAGCCGCCCGGCGGCTTCGCCTACAGCTTCTCCAAGTACTGGGTCGACCTGCTCGAGCTGTTCGAGGTCACAGGGGAGGCGGTCTTCCTGGAGGGAGCGCACCGGGAGGTGCAGCGGTTCATCACGCAGACCGCCGTGCGGCCCGTGCCGGACCAGACCGTCACGGTTCCCGAGGGTCACGTGATCACGCAGCAGTACGACTGGGAGACCCGCTCATCGTTGCCGCCGTACCCGGTCACGGGCGTGGCGACAGAGACGGTTCCGGCCTGGTACGTCTCGCCGTCCGGCCTCACCTTCGAGGCGCTCTCGTCGTTCAAGCTCGGGGTGAGCGCCGTGACCGATCCCGGCGGCGGATACGTCTTCAACCCCTGCTGGGCAGGAGCGCTGCTGCGCCTCGCCCATCACACCGGCGACGCGCTGCTGGCCGACGTCGCGCACAACATGGTGATCGGCAGATTCACGACCTATCCCGGCTACTATGGCCGGCAGTTCCAGGTCGCGCAGATGAAGCCGGACTTCGCCACGAGCGGTCCCGTCGGGATCACCGGGTACTACTTCCATCACGCGCCTGCGCAGCTGGGTCTCGCCATGGACTACCTGATCAGCGAGAGTTTCTACCGGAGCTCCGGCAGCATCGAGTTCCCGCACGTCTTCGAGGCGGACTTCGCCTACTTCAAGTTCTTCGCATACGGTCACGCGCCCGGCTCGTTCTTCGGCGAGGGTGGGGTCTGGCCCTACTTCCCGGCGGGCCTGATCGTGCTGGACAACCCGCTGGTCAACTGGATCGCCGGGGTGGGCAACGGCGCGCTCTACATCAGCCTCACGAACTCGGCGTCCGACGCCCAGCAGGTCGTCGTCGACCTCGCCGGAGATCTGACCGGACTGCCCCGCACCGCCGCGCCCGCGGTCGAGGTGGTCGCCGCGGACGGCAGCCGCTCCTCCCAGGCGGCGGTCGACGCGCGCGTCACGGTCACCGTCCCCGGGCACGGGCTGCTCGCCCTGGTCGTCCGCAACGTCGCGGTTCAGCGGCCGGAGCTGCCGTTCGACGACATCGTCGACCACGGCCCGGACAGCTTCCGCGAGGTCGACTCCGATCCGGCGACCGACTACGGACTCGTCCGCGGGATGCTGCTGGTGCGGCCGGGCGGGCAGGGGTACGACGCGTATGTGCAGATCGACACGGAGCAGCAGGCGACGCTCTCCTATCGGATCGGCGGACAGGCCGCGCAGCAGGCGCCCGCCAAGGGGTATCCCTACGAATGGACGATCCCAGTGGACGACCCGACGAAGACGTTCGCCTATACGGTCTCGGCCGGCGGCGCGACCACGGCCGAGGTCACGCTGCGCCTGCCCGCCCGACTCGCCGGCGCCGGCACGGAGGTGTCGGGAGACGTGGTCGCCCAGGCCACGGGCACGGCAGGGGACAGGGTCCCGCTGATCATCGAGGTGCGCAACGGGACGGCGCAGCCGATCGCCGGCAGCGTCGGGCTGACCCTGCCGAGCGGGTGGCAGCTCGACGGCACGGTGCCCGCCATCGCGGCTCCCGCGCACACGACGGTCCGGGTGGAGTCCGCGGTCGTGATCGCCGCGTCCGCCGCGCTCGGGGAGGTCCAGGTGGCCGGATCCCTGTCGGTGCCGGGGGCGACGCCTGTCACGCTGAGGCCCGCGTCGATCGAGGTGATCGATCGACGTCGCCTGGTCTCCCTCGCATCGGACACCGAGGTCGCCAGCGGTCCCGGTGCGACCGTGAAGCTGACCGCCCTGGTGATCAACACCGGCGTGACGCCGCTCCAGGGCACGCTCGCCCTCTACGGTGCGACCGGCTGGACCATCGATCAGCGGGATGCGGCCGTCGTGGTGCCGCCGCGCTCGGACCTGACGCACACCTGGACTGTGACGGCAGGGGCGGGCATCGCTCCGGGATCGAGCACCCGGTTCGAGGCGAGGCTGGATCAGAGCCTGCGCCGCGGCGTCCTGGTGCGAATGGCTGACGAAGGCGTGATCGTGCACACGCAGTCTCCCTGGCCCGGATACCTCGAGACCGGGCAGTGGTATCCGAGCGGTCTCTCCGGCTGGAACGGGACGCGCACGCGGTACAGCGACTCCGGTTCCGTCGGCAGCACGGTGACCTGGAAGGCGGAGCTTCCTCAGCCGGGCCTCTACCGCGTCTCGGTCTGGTACCCGACGAATCCGACCACCACCACGTCAGCGGCCTACGTCGTCGAGCACCAGGGCGGCAGCAGCGAGGTGATCGTGGACCAGACCCAGGGCGCGGCCGCGTGGCGCGCGCTGGGCACCTTCCGCTACGACGCCGGCGCTCCCGGCGTCGTGCGGCTGGAGGTCCGCAACACGAGCATCCACCGGGTCAGCGCCGCGCAATTCGTGAGGGTCGGGGATTGACGGAAAGGGGCGGACCGGAGCGCGGCTCCGGTCCACCCCTGTTCCGGGTGCTGTGCGGTCAGCGCCGGACGAACTGCGCGACGGCCGCCTCGTCCACCGTGACGCCGAGTCCGGGGCCGGTGGGGACGATGAAGCCTCCATCCGGTCGCACCTCGAGCGGAGTGGTCAGGATGAGGTTGGCGACCGGGAGCGTGAACGGCTGGTACTCGAAGGCGAGCAGCGAGGTCGCGCTCGCCGCGACGTGCACCCCCGCGGCCATGGCGAGGCCGAAGGCGGCGGAATGGTGAGGTGCGACCTGTGCGTGGAAGGCGTCGGCCACCGCGGCGATCGCGAGCCCCTCGGTGATCCCCGTGCGGCCGATGTCGGGCTGCGTCAGCCCGACAGCCCTGCGGGCGAGCCAGTCGGTGAACTCGAAACGGCTGCGCATCGCCTCGCCGATGGCGATCGGTGTGGCGAGTGACGCCGCGAGATCGCGGTGGCCTTCGACGTCCTCCGGCGCCAGGGGCGCCTCGAAGAACCAGGCCCTGCGGTCGTCGAGTTCGCGTCCCAGGGCCTTCGCCTCGCCGAGACGGTAGGTCCAGTGCGCGTCGAGCGCGAGATCGAGATCCGGGTGCACCGCGCGGATGGCGTCATAGGTGGCGAGGTCGGTGCGGATGTCGGTGCCGAGATGCAGCTTGATCCGCCGCACGCCGGCCTCGACGAAGGCCGTCGCCTTGTCGACGCGCTCGGCGTCGTCGTTTCCGCGGATCCCGGAGACGTAGGTCGGCAGGATCTCGGCGAAGCGGCCGCCCGCGAGTTCGGAGACGGAGAGGCCCGTCGCGTGTCCCCAGAGATCCCAGAGCGCGATGTCGACGGCGGCCATGGCGTCCGCCTGGTGTCCGGTGAGATGCCCCCGCTCGCGCATGGACTCGGTCATCCTGTGCCAGAGAGTCCGCACGGATCGCGGATCCTCGCCGAGGATGAGCGGGGCGAGAAGGTGATCGACCACGGCGGCGACCACCTCGGGGGCGACGGGGGCGAGGGCTTCGCCCCATCCGACGAGCCCCTCGTCGGTCTCGATCTTGACGAGGAGCGTCTCGTAGCCGGGGGAGTACAGGCTCCGCCACGGCGGCCGGATGACGTAGCCGCGATGGGCGACGCCCGTGTCGCCTGCATAGGAGTCGTCTGCATCCTCCCTCGACAGGAAGAGGGGGAACGTCTGGACGCGCGTGATCTTCACAAGGGTCTCCGAAGACAGTCGTGGGGGAAGAGGCCGACGGCGTCTGCCGCGGCGATGAGCTTCAGGGCGCCGCGATCGGATCGCGGCGGCGGGTCAGAGTGCCGCGAAGGCGCTCGCGGAGCGGGAAGGGCTGTATCCGAGCGCGACCGAGATCTCGTCCGCCGCCTCGATGAGCTGCAGAGCGAGTTCCTGGTGCGGGGCGTGCAGGTCGAGCACGGAGAGGGGGCCGCTCGCCGACAGCGCGGCGACGATCTCGCCCGCCCTGTTGTGGATCGGCGCCGCGATGCAGGCGCGTCCGAAGGCGAGCTCCTCGATCTCAGTCGCGTATCCACGGCTGCGGCTCTCCTCGAGCGCGACCTGCATGGCGTCGCGGTCGACGATCGTGTGCGGGGTGAAGCGCTGAGGGGAGTGCTCGAAGTACTCGTCGACCTTCTCGGACGTCATGCCCGAGAGCAGGGCCTTGCCGAGGCCGGTGGCGTGCAGGGGCCCCGTACGTCCTGCCATCGCGAACGACTTCGGGGCGAGCGCGCCCTCGAAGTTGCAGAGGTAGGTGAAGGTGAAGCCGCTGAGCTCGGCGACGTTCACGCCGATCTCGATCCGGCGGGCCAGGTTCTGCGCGATCTGCCGCGACGCGCGGAAGATTGGCGAGCCGTTGAGCGCGATCGTGCCGAGGGCGACCGCCGCCGGCCCGAGTCGGTACAGGCCGGTCCGGCCGTCCTGGACGACGAACTTCATCCGGTCGAGCGCCGACATCATGCGGGAGACGGTGGACTGCCCGAGCCCGGTCAGCGTGCAGAGCTCGGAGACCCGCAGCTCACCCGACTCCTCCGTGAAGCAGGCGAGCAAGGACATCGCCCGTTCCACGGTCTGGGTGCCCCCCACCGATTCCGATGCCATTGCGACTTCTCCTCCCAGCGGCCACCGCATCTACGGAGCCGTTGCCAGTCATCCTAATGAGACTGTTGACCCCAGGCAAGGCAAATGTGGGTGTCTTATGCATTTTATGGATTTCACATCCGCATTGTGGTTGACTGACTGCACGTCATCGTCGACGACTGCGACGACGACGTGCAGGGGACCGCAGGGTCCACCCCACCCGGAAAGTGAATGCCATGCCACAAGCCACCCTCGAGCGGCCAGAGATCCGCGAGCAGGTCCCACCGCCGCGCTCGGGACGCCGCTCCACGCTCGGCGCGAAGGACCGCACCTTCGGTTTCATGATCGCACTTCCTGCGGTCCTGCTGTTCCTCGTGATCGCGATCTTCCCGCTCGTCTCGAGCATCGGCACCAGCCTCTACGACCAGTCCCTGCTGCGTCCGGAGCGCACGTTCGTCGGCTTCGACAACTATGCGCTGATCTGGGACGAGTTCGTGGCGAGACTCGGTACGACGCTCGTGTTCGCCTCGTTGTCCACGGTCTTCCCCCTGTTTCTCGGCGTCGCGTTGGCGATGCTGCTGAACTCCCGGATGCGCGGCCGCACCGTCCTGCGCGGCGCGCTGATGCTGCCGTGGCTGCTGCCCGGCGTGGTCGTGTCGTTCCTCTGGGCATGGATCTTCAATGACAGCTACGGCGTCGTGAATCACGTCCTGACGCTCCTCGGTCTGCCCGAGATCAGCATGCTCGGGAATCCCGTCGGAGCGATGACCGCCGTGATCATCGCGAAGACCTGGCACTCCTTCCCCTGGATCATGGTGGTCGCGCTCGCTGTGCTGCAGACCCTGCCCAGCGAGCAGATCGAGGCCGCGACGATCGACGGCGCGACCCGGGCGCAGCGCTTCCGGTACATCTCGCTGCCGCACATCGCCGGCCCTGTCACGCTCGTCGCGGTGCTCGAGTTCATCTACAACTTCGGCAACTTCGACACGATCTTCGTCATGACCGGCGGAGGGCCGGGCAACTCGACGACGACTCTGGCCGTGAGCCTCTACCACCTCGCCTTCGGCAGCTACGAGCTCGGCAAGGCCTCCGCGATGGGGGCGCTCTGGCTCGTCCTGCTCGCGATCATCTCGAGCGGATATCTGCTCCTCAACCGACGACTGGAGAAATGATGCGCCGCAACCGCGACGTCGGCGAGGGGATCATCCGCCCCCGTCTGTCCGTCCCCGGGCGTCTGGGCCTCATCGTGCTCGCCCTGTTCGGCCTGCTGCCGGTGTACTGGCTCACGGCGACGGCGTTCACGAAGAAGGAGGACGTGTTCGCCCAGAACCGGCCGTTCTTCCCGGTGGATCCGACGATCGAGAACTTCGTCGGCTTCTTCCAGAACGATGCGCTCCTGAAGAATCTCGGCAACAGCGTCATCGTGTCCAGCGGCACCGCGCTGCTGGCTGTGCTCGTCGGCGGGCTGATGGCGTACTCGCTCTCGAAATTCCGCTATCGCGGACGCAACGCGATCATGTTCATGTTCCTCATCGGTCAGCTGATCCCCGGTGCGCTGCTGCTCATCTCGCTGTATCTGATGCTGAGCTCCGCGGGCCTGCTGTACACGTATGCGGCCCTGATCCTCTCGTTCACGACCTTCACGCTGCCGCTCACGGTCTTCCTGCTCAAGGGGATCATGGACGGCCTTCCGGACGACATCCTCGAGGCCGCGAAGGTCGATGGGCTCTCCCGAACCGCCACCGTGTTCCGGATCGTCTTCCCGCTCGTCGTGCCGGGGCTCATCACCGCCGCGATGTTCGCCTTCATGCGCGGGTGGAGCGACCTCCTCTTCGCGCTCACGCTCGCAGGTCCCGACAAGCAGACCCTGCCTGCCGGCCTCACGCAGGCGTTCATCCACGAGGGCACAGCGGATTGGCCGGCGCTCATGGCGGCCTCCCTGATCACCTCGCTTCCGCTCGTCATCATCTTCGTCGTCCTCCAGCGCTACTTCGTCTCCGGCCTGGCCGCCGGAGCGGTGAAGGGCTAGCCGCTTGTCCCCCGAAACACCCTGATTCCCGATCTGTCCCTGAAGGAGCTGTGCCCATGAACATCCCGAACTCGCAGTTGAGTCGTCGCGCCTTCCTCGGCGGCGGCACCGCCCTGGCCGCTTTCGGCGTCCTCGCGCTCGCCGGCTGCGCGACTCCGGCCGCGACGCCGCCCGGTGCCACGGCGAATGCCGCGACCAAGGCCAAGACCATCAACTTCTACGGCAACTCGCTCGGCGAGGAAGCGCTCAAGCCGGCCTGGCAGGGGATCATCGACGGGTTCTCCAAGGACGCAGGAGTGACCGTCGCGCCGGTGATCTACCCGTACGACCAGGCCGCCACCCAGCTCGCGCTCACCGGCCGCTCCGGCAAGCTGCTCGGCGTCGGCCAGTCCGGCGGATGGCAGGTGCTCACGCCGATGGACCTGCTCGCCGATCTGACCGAGCTGGCCAAGGGCCTCGGGATCCCTCAGGGCGTCCTCGACTCCTACACCAAGGACGGCAAGCTGCTCGTGCTGCCGCTGACCGCTTCGGGCATCGGCATCGCCACGAACGGCGAGATCGCCAAGAGCGTCGGCATCAAGTCCGGCATGACCGTCGAGCAGTTCGCGACGGCGCTCGAGAAGATCAAGGCCCAGGACTCCTCGCTGATTCCGTACGCGGCCGTGACGAAGAACCCCGACCTGAAGGACGCCGTGCACTGGATGTGGGGCTTCGGGAGCGAGGTCGTCACGGATGATCTGAAGTGCACGATCGGCGATGCGGCGAGCGTCAAGGCCATCACCTGGTACAAGTCCCTCATGGATGCAGGGCTCACGCAGACCAACGTCGCCCGCAGCGACGCCCGCATCCTCTTCGCCAGCGGCCGGGCGGCTCTCTACGACGACGCACCGCTCGTCCCGACGTTCTTGAAGAAGAACGGCGCGGCGCAGAACATCCTCGACAACGTCAGCGCGATCTCCCGCCCTACCGTCGAAGGCAAGAAGTCCTACAACCGCGCCTGGGGCAGCGGCCTGTTCGCGACGGCCGGCGAGGGAGAGGTCACCAGCCGAGAGTTCATCAAATATGCGGCGACCGATGTCACGGCGGCGACGGCGCTGTACGAGCGCTCCGCCGTGGCGCCGGCCGCCAAGAGCGTCGCGGACAAGATCCCCGCCCTCGCCGCGGACAAGTTCCAGGGGACCTTCCGCACCCAGGTTTCGGAGCACGCTCGGGCCGCGGCCTGGGACCGGGTCGCCGTGACCGCGCAGATCGACGCCGCGATCGGCGGCGGTGTCGCGACTATCCTCGCCGGCCAGGTGGACGTCCAGGCCGGTCTCAACGCCCTGAAGAAGGAAGTGCAGGGGCTGCTCGACTCCAACTCCTGAGTCACCCATACGAATGCCGCGCCGGAGATCCTCCGGCGCGGCATTCGTATGCGAATGGAACGGTTGTCAGAGCCAGCGGTCGCGCAGCGCCGGCTTCAGCCACGAGGCCGGGGAGGACATCGAGAGCCCTCCGTCGACCGGGATGGTGGCGCCGGTGATGAAGGACGCCCCCTCCGATGCGAGGAAGGTGACGACGGACGCGACCTCCTCCGGGCGTCCGATCCTGCCCAGCGGATAGCCTTCGGTCTCGCCGGTGTCGGCGGCGGAGATGCTCCCGGGCTGCACAGAGTTGACGCGGATCCCGCGCGGGCCGTAGTCCAGCGCGAGCTGCCGCATGAGCGCCTCGACACCGGACTTGGCCGCGGCGTACGCGGGCAGGGAGGGCGCTGCGAGCGTGGCGTTGACCGAGGTGACCGCCACGATCGATGAGCCGGGCGCGAGCAGCGGCAGCGCCGCGCGGGCGACGAAGAACGCCGAGTCGAGGGTCGCCCCGAGCGCCCCGCGCCAGTCCTCGTCGCTCGTCGCGTCGGCGCGGCCGATCGGCATCCGCGCCGCCGCGAGAACGACGACGTCGATGCCGCCGAGAGCGGCCGCCGCGTCGGAGACAGCCCTTTCCGCGCCTTCCGGGCGGCTGCAGTCGGCGACGAGGAAACTCGCGAAGGCCGGATCGACGGTCGGCTCCAGCCCCACGCCGACGACAGCGTCGCCGCGCTCCGCGAACGCGCGCGCGATGGCGATGCCGATGTCGGATCCGCCGCCGATCAGCAGCACACGACTGCTCACACGCGCACCGCGGTCGGCAGGGGAGGAAGGGCGAGCTCCGCGAGGACGAGGTGCACCGCGGCGCGGCTGCCGGCGTCGAGGCGGGCCGCCGGGTAGCGCACGGTGGCGTGCTCGATGATGCCGCGCGCGACGAGGACCTCCTTGTGCACCGCCCATGCGATGCCGCCCTGCAGTCCGATCAGCACGAGAGGGAGCATACGACGGAAGCCCGCGCGCGCCTCTTCGACGCGCCCCGCGACGAAGTCGGCCAGCACCGGTCCGAGCAGGTCGGGGAACTCGCAGGCCGGCATCGTGCCGACGGCGCCGCGCGCGTACTCCTCCAGGCAGAACTGGGCGTTCTGGCCGCCGAGCACGGCGAAGTCCGCCCCGCCGAGCGCGTCGATGACGGCTCCGACCTTGGGCGCGGTCGGCGGCGCCTCGACCTTGACGGAGTCGACGCGATCGAGACGGGCGAGCTCGGCGATGAGCCCCGGCGTCATCGTCACGCCGGTGACGCCGGGGGCGTCCTGCACCATGATGGAGAGGGAGGTGGATCCCGCGACATCGCCGTAGAAGTCGACGAGCGTGCCCGCCGCCGGCTTCACCATGAACGGCGGAAGCACCATGAGCGCGTCGGCGCCGCCCTCCTCGGCGAGGAGGGCCTGCTCGATCGAGGTCGCCGTCGAGGTGCCGTTGACTCCGGCGATGACGGGAACGCGTCCGGAGACGACGGAGACGACGTCGTCGAGGATCGCGCGCCGTTCGTCCGCCGTCAGCGCGAAGCCCTCGCTCGCCATTCCGAACACGGCCACGCCGTCGACGCCGGAGGCGAGTTCGAATTCGACCAGACGCCGAAGGCCGGCGCGGTCGAGCGCGCCCGTCTCGTCGAATGGCGTCGCCAGGATCGGCATCAAGCCATGGAGGGTAGGAGTCATCGGCCGGTTCCCCGCTTCATCATCGATTCGCATTTCGCGCAAGAGGTATGCATATTGTGAGATAGTCTGCCACATAACGGTTATCGCCTACCAGTGAAAGAGGGCAAGGTTGTCGCGTTCACCCCGGTCACGAACCGTCGAGATCATCACCGACGAACGATACGTTCAGGCCGAGTCACCGCGCTGGGACGGCCGGGACGGTGGTCTGGCCTGGATCGACATGGCGACGGGACGCTTCCACCGGGGGCGCTGGGACGGCTCGAGGCTGGTGCCGGCGGAATCCCTCGCCGTCGGGGCGAAGATCGGCGCGCCGGCGCCCCTCGTCGAGGCGGGCGCGGGGTGGATCGTCGCCGCCGAGCGTGGCGTGGTGTACGTGGGGGATGAGGGCGGCATCGTTCCCGTCGTCTCGGACCTCGCCGTGCCGGGCGACTACATGAACGATGGCGCCTGCGATCCGTTCGGGCGTTTCTGGGTGGGGAGCCAGTCGATGCCGCGGGATCCGCACAGCACGCTGTGGTGCATCGACGGGCGCGGGATCGCGGTCGAACGCCTCGGCGGAGTCACGGTGTCCAACGGCCTCGTCTTCGACGACACCGGATCCACGATGTACTACATCGACACGCTTCCGCACCGCAGCATCGAGGCCTTCGACGTGGCCCCCGACGGTCGGTTGTCGCACCGCCGCACGGTGTGCGCCGTCGAAGGAGGGAACCCCGACGGCATGGCGATCGACAGGGAGGGGATGCTCTGGGTCGCGGTGTGGGATGCGGGGGAGGTGCGCCGCTACTCGCCCGACGGGACGCTCGACGAGGCCATCGCGCTCCCCGCGACGAGGCCGACCGCGGTCGCCCTCGTCGACGACCTGCTGGTGATCACGACGGCGAGCATCGGACTGCAGAGCCCCTCCCCGGCGGACGGCGCGATCCTGGGCGTGCAGGTCGAGGTCGGCGGTGCGCCTGCGCGGCCGTGGGGCGGAGCGATCCCCCTCGGAGGTCGCTCAGACGCGACGGCCGGGAGGAAAGGCTCGTGATCGTGGACAACGCGCGCCTGCAGGAGCGGCTCGGCGCGAGCCGGCTCATCGCGACCCTCCGCGGAGGCGACGTCGACGCCACGGTCGCGGTGGCGCGCCGCTTGAGGGAACCCGAGCTCCGAGGCAAGCCCCTCCACTTGCGAGTCGTCCCCGTCAGCGCACACTCTGGCGTGTGCTGACGGGGACGACTCGTCGGTGGGGCCGCGTCAGTGCGTGTCGACGGCTTCGATCTCGGTGCGGTCGCCGGACCACTGGGTGTGGAAGGTGCCTTCCTTGTCGATGCGCTTGTAGGTGTGCGCGCCGAAGAAGTCGCGCTGGCCCTGCACGAGCGCGGCAGGAAGGCGGTCGGCGCGGATTCCGTCGTAGTACGACAGCGACGAGGAGAATGCGGGCGCGGGGATACCGGCCTGCGCGGCGGTCACGACCACGCGGCGCCACGCGGCCTGGGCGCGGGTGAGCGCCTCGGCGAAGTACGGCGCGGTCATCAGGACCGGCAGCTCCGGCGTCTCCGCGTAGGCGTCGGCGATCCGGTTCAGGAACTGCGCGCGGATGATGCAGCCGCCGCGCCAGATCTTCGAGATCGCGCCGAGGTCGATGTTCCAGTCGTATTCGGCCGCACCGGCGCGGATCTCGTCGAAGCCCTGCGAGTAGGCCACGATCTTCGACGCGTACAGCGCCAGGCGCACGTCCTCGATGAACGCGTCGACCTGGTCGGCGGACACCGTGAGGGCCTCCGCCGGACCGGGAAGGGCGGTGGCGACGGCGCGCTGCTCGGGGTGCGAGGAAAGGGACCGGGCGAACGTGGCCTCGGCGATGCCGGAGACCGGCACCCCCAGCGCCAGTGCGGTCTGCACGGTCCAGGCCCCGGTGCCCTTGGCCCCGGCCTGGTCGAGGATGACGTCGACGAGCGGCTTGCCGGTGGACGCGTCGACCTGGCGGAGCACCTCGGCGGTGATCTCGATCAGATAGCTCTCGAGCTCGCCCTTGTTCCACTCGGCGAAGATCTCCGCGATCTCGGCCGGGGTCTTGCCCGTGCCGCGGCGGATCAGATCGTAGGCCTCGGCGATGAGCTGCATGTCGGCGTACTCGATGCCGTTGTGCACCATCTTCACGAAGTGGCCTGCGCCGTCGTGGCCGACGTGGGTCACGCAGGGCTCGCCCTCGGCGATCGCCGCGATGGAGCGGAGGATCGGTCCGAGCGTCACCCAGGACTCGTCGGATCCGCCCGGCATGATCGACGGGCCGGTGAGCGCACCCTCCTCGCCGCCGGAGATGCCTGCGCCGACGAAGTTGATGCCCGTGGCGCGCACCGCCTTCTCCCGGCGGATCGTGTCGGGGAAGTACGCGTTGCCGCCGTCGACGATGATGTCGCCCGGCTCGAACACCTTCACGAGCTCATCGATCACGGCGTCGGTGCCGGCGCCGGCCTTGACCATGATGATCGCGGTGCGCGGCTTCTGCAGCGCGTCGGCGAACTCCTGGTAGGTGGAGGCGGGGATGAAGCCGGCCTCCGGGTGCGCGTCCAGCACGCCCTGGGTCTTCTCGTAGCTGCGGTTGAAGATCGCCACGGTGTTGCCCTCGCGGCTCGCAAGGTTGCGGGCGAGGTTCGAGCCCATGACGGCGAGTCCGACGACTCCGATGTTGGCGTGGGCGGTGTGTTCTGACACGCGGGACTCCAGACGACAGCGTGGGTGGGCTTCCCAGGCTACCCGGTGGGTCCTCGCCGACGATGTCGATGACGTTCGCCGTCGGGGGGATCCGCGGGGCTGGAGCGTGCGTCGCGTGCGTGGATGTGTCGGTCGCGAGAACAGCATGTAACGATCCGAATACCCGTTCGTCGCGGGGGAGCGAAATTCCGGACGCCGTCGGACTAATGTCGTTCGCGGAGCGCGTGCAAAGAGGTACGCTCACCACACCCTTGATGACATCGACGTTCGCAAGGAGCGGTCGATGACCCGAATCGGAAGGCAATCACAAAATGATGCGAAAGAAGGCCCTCACCGCGGGCGTCGCAGCAGCAGCGGCCCTGCTCTTGCTCGCAGGTTGTGCGAACAAGGCCGGAGGAACTCCGACGTCGAGCAGCGGAGGCGGGATCGACGTCCCCGCCGTCACCTCGGTCGACACCCCGAAGGACGCCGTCCTGCCCGCGGGTGACGGCAAGGGCAAGTGCGCGGCGACGACCACGATCGCCTACATCGGCGCGGAGACGGGCGCGAACGCCCAGCTCGGCATCAACATCTTCAACGGTGTGCAGCTCGCGATCGACCAGCACAACAAGGCCAACCCCGACTGCCAGGTGCAGTTCAAGAAGTTCGACACCGAGGGAACGCCCGACAAGGCGACCGGTCCCGTGACCCAGGCCGTGAGCGAGTCCGACATCGTCGGCGTCATCGGCCTGCCGTTCTCCGGAGAGTCCAAGGCGACCGGCAACATCTTCGAGCAGCAGGGCCTCGTGCACCTGACGCCGTCGGCGACCAACCCCGGTCTGACCAAGAACGGCTGGACCACCTTCTTCCGCGCCCTCGGCAACGACTCGCAGCAGGGTCCCGCCGCGGCGAAGTTCGTCACGGACACGCTGAAGGCCAAGAAGGTCTACCTGGTGCAGGACGACTCCGACTACGGCATCGGCCTCGGCACCGCGACCAGCGACGCGCTCGGCTCGGCACTGGTGGGCACCGACAAGGTCACCACGGGCCAGAAGGACTTCTCGGCCACGATCTCGAAGATCCTGAACAAGAAGCCCGACGCGGTCTACTACGCCGGCTACTACGCCGAGGGTGCGCCGTTCGACCAGCAGCTCGTCTCCAAGGGCTACAAGGGCGCCTTCGTCGGCCCCGACGGCGTGAAGGACGACCAGTTCATCAAGCTCGCCGGCGACGCGTCCAAGAACGCGTACTTCACCTGCCCCTGCATCCCCGGTGAGCTGCTGACGGACTTCGCCAAGCAGTACCAGGACGCTTCCAACGCGGCTCCCGGCACGTACTCGATCGAGGGCTACGACGCGGCCACCGTGCTGCTGGCCGGCATCGACGCGGGCAAGCAGTCTCGCGCCGACCTCAAGGACTGGGTCAAGAACTACGACAAGGACGGGCTGAGCAAGCACTACAAGTGGGACGCCACGGGTGAGCTGCAGGCCCCCGCGGTCTACGGCTACAAGGTCGACGCCGGCAAGATCGTCTACGTCGGACAGATCGGCAAGTGATCCACCGGCCCCGCGACGCATGAGCTGCGTCGCGGGGCCTTCTTCCCCTGCTCTTTCCCGGCGCCACGAGCGCCCCCTGTGGAAGCGAATCTGAATGCTGGATCTTCTCGCCCTGTCCGTCGTGCACGCGGACAACTCCTGGATCAATTTCGACGTCAACGCGCTCTTCCAGAACTTCTGGAGTGCGACGTTCGACGGTCTCACTTTCGGGGCCGTCTACGGCCTCATCGCGGTCGGCTACACGCTCGTCTACGGCGTGCTCAGCCTGATCAACTTCGCCCACTCCGAGGTCTTCATCGTGGGCGCATACGGCGTGGTCATCACACTGACCAGCCTCGGCTTCGGTCCCAGCGCCCCGACGATCGGCCCGGCCGAGATCATCATGGATCTGGTGCTGGCGCTCGCCGTCGGCATGCTCGCCTCGGCAGCGACCGCGTTCATCGTGGAACGCGCCGCTTATAGACCGCTGCGCAAGCGCAATGCACCGAGGCTGGCGTTCCTCATCACCGCGATCGGTGTGTCCTTCGCGATCCAGTACCTGATCTTCAATCTGCCCAAGCTCGGCAAGATCCCGGGGTTGGAGTTCATGAGTTCGATCGGCGGTGGCAACGCGCAGCCCGCTGTCATCATGTTCGTGGCGGATCCGGTCTTCGACGTGTTCGGCACGATCATCACGAACCAGCAGATCGTCATCGTGGTCGCTGCAATCCTGCTCATGGTCGGCACCGACATCTTCATCCGGCGCAGCCGCACCGGACGCGGAATCCGTGCCGTCGCGCAGGATCCGGACACCGCGACCCTGATGGGCGTCTCGAAGGAGCGCACCATCGTGATCACCTTCATCATCGGCGGTCTGCTCGCCGGAGCCGCCGCCCTGTTCTACGTGATGCTGGTGCCCTCGGGCGTCATCTACACCGGCGGATTCATCCTCGGCGTCAAGGCCTTCGCGGCGGCCGTGCTCGGCGGCATCGGCAACGTCCGCGGCGCGCTGCTCGGCGGCATCCTGCTGGGCATCGTCGCCAATTACGGGCAGATCCTGCTCGGCGACGCGCAGTGGGCCGACGTCGTGGCCTTCGTCATTCTCGTCCTCGTCCTGCTGGTCCGCCCGACCGGCATCCTGGGCACCACGCTCGGAAGGAGCAAGGCATGAGCACGTCCGCTGATGGGCCCCGCCCGCTGCCCACCGCCGAGTCGGCCCGCGAGGCCATCGAGACCGAGTCGATCGCGACCCCACGTCGCGGTCCGTTCCGTGGTCTCCGCGGGCGCTGGAACGAACTGTCGCGCCCCATGCAGTGGGCATGGATGCTGCCGGTGGTGGCGATCGCGTATGCGCTGCCGTACCTGGACTTCTTCCCGATCAGTACTTCGGATGCGGGCACCAGCTGGTCGATCGCGCTGTTCTCGATGGCGGTCTACGCCCTCGTCGCAGTGGGTCTGAACGTCGTGGTCGGCTACGCGGGGCTGCTCGACCTCGGCTACGTGGCCTTCTTCGCCGTGGGGCAGTACACGGCAGCGATTTTCACCAGCCCTGACTCGCCGTATCTGAAGATCCCGTACCTGTGGACGCTTCCTGCGGCCATGGTCATTGCGATGATCTTCGGCGTCACTCTGGGCGTGCCGACACTTCGCCTGCGCGGAGACTACCTCGCGATCGTGACGCTCGGCTTCGGCGAGATCGTGCGGATCCTCGCGACGATCATCCCGGCGATGAAGGGGCAGGTCGGCTTCCAGAATGTCGGTCGTCCTCCGGGCGAGACCGCGAACGGGGTCCCGATCTTCGCGACTTCGAACGGTGGGCCGTGGTACTGGCTTACCCTCACCGTCCTGATCATCGTCCTGCTGCTCGTGGGCAACCTCGAGCGCTCGCGGGTCGGCCGCGCGTTCATCGCAATCCGCGAGGACGAGGACGCGGCCGAGACGATGGGTGTGCCCACCTTCAAGTACAAGGTGTGGGCGTTCGCGATCGGCGCGAGCGTCGGCGGCCTCTCCGGCGCGCTGATGGCGGGTCAGATCGGCTTCGTCAACAACCAGAAGTTCGACGTGCAGACCTCGATCCTCTTCCTGGCCGCCGTCGTCCTCGGCGGCACGGGCAACAAGGTCGGTGCGATCCTGGGCGGCGCGATCGTCGCGTACATCCCGCTGCGTTTCACTTGGATCGCCGACTTCAAGTACCTGATCTTCGGAATCATCCTGGTGATCCTCATGATCTACCGCCCGCAGGGTCTCATCCCGGCCAAGATGCGTCTGATGGCGTACTCGCGCAAGGCGATCGAGTGGATCGCGCCACCGAAACCCCCCAAGGCGGAACCGCCGCGAACACCGAAGCCGAGAACCGAGGGGGGTGCGTCATGACCGATCCGATCCAGAACCCGGTCCCCGCCGACGCGGCTCCCGAGGAGCCGGTCACGGATGCGGCATCCGTCGGAGGGCCGATGCCCGAGGGTGCAGAGCCCGACATCGTGCCGGGTGAGGCCCCGCCGCTCGTCGAGGGCGCCGAGTCCGAGCGCGAGATCGAGGTGCCGGTCGGGGAGAAACTGGTCGAGGTGAAGAACCTCACCATCCGCTTCGGCGGTCTCACCGCCCTGGATGACGTGTCGTTCGACATCAGGCGCGGCGAGATCCTCGGCCTGATCGGACCGAACGGCGCCGGAAAGACGACGTGCTTCAACGCCATGACCGGCGTCTACAAGCCCACCAGCGGCGACGTGCTGCTGGAAGGGCAGTCGGTCAAGGGACGCAAGCAGCACCAGATCACGCGTCTGGGCTTCGCCCGCACGTTCCAGAACATCCGCCTCTTCGGCGAGATGACCGCTCTGGAGAACGTCGTCGTCGGGCTGGACGCGCGGCACCGCACCTCGGTACCGGGCGCGCTGCTGCGTCTGCCCAGGCACGTGCGGGAGGAGAAGAGCTCGGTCGATCGTGCGATGGCCCTGCTCGACTTCGTCGGGATCGCGCAGCACGCGCAGAAGCGCTCACGGGATCTGTCCTACGGATCCCAGCGACGCCTCGAGATCGCCCGCGCCCTCGGAACGGATCCGAAACTCCTCTGCCTGGACGAGCCGGCCGCCGGCTTCAACCCGGCCGAGAAGGAAGACCTGATGGCCCTCATCCGGTCGATCCGGGACGAGGGTTACACGGTGCTGCTCATCGAGCACGACATGAAGCTCGTGATGGGCGTCACCGACCGCATCGTGGTGCTCGAGTTCGGCAAGAAGATCGCCGACGACCTGCCCGCCGCCATCCGCAACGATCCGCGTGTGATCGCCGCCTACCTGGGAGTGCCCGAAGATGACGTTGCTTGAACTGAAGGACGTCTCGGTCCACTACGGGCGGATCAAGGCGATCCACGACATCTCCTTCTCGGTCGACGAGGGAGAGATCGTGTCGCTGATCGGCGCGAACGGCGCGGGCAAGACCACGACCATGCGCACGATCTCGGGACTGCTGCAGCCGTCCACCGGATCCATCACGTTCGATGGCGAGGACATCACCAAGATGAAGGCGCACCTGCGCGTCGTCAAGGGGATCTCGCAGTCGCCCGAGGGCCGGGGGATCTTCCCCGGCATGACGGTGCTGGAGAACCTCGACATGGGCACGTTCGGTCTGAAGAGCAAGTCGGGTGTCGCCGAGTCGTACGAGCGCGTGTTCTCGCTCTTCCCGCGGTTGGACGAGCGCAAGAAGCAGCTGGGCGGCACGATGTCCGGCGGCGAGCAGCAGATGCTCGCCATCGGACGGGCGCTGATGTCCCAGCCGCGCGTGCTGCTGCTGGACGAGCCCTCGATGGGTCTCGCTCCGCAGTTCATCCGGCAGATCTTCAAGATCATCACGGAGATCAACGCGCAGGGCACGACCGTGCTGCTGGTTGAGCAGAACGCGAACCAGGCGCTCGCACGCGCGCACCGCGCCTTCGTGCTGGAGACCGGGGCGATCACCCGCACCGGAACCGGCAAGGAGCTGCTCGCCGATCCGGCCGTCAAGGAGGCCTATCTCGGCGTGGGGTGACTCGAGCCGCACACGAGAAGAACCGCGTCGTCCGGAAGGGCGGCGCGGTTCTTCGTCTGTGGTTCGTCAGTCCTTGCGGTAGCCGGAGCGGCCGAGCGAGAACAACGCGCCGAAGCAGAGCACGGTCGCGCCGACGGCCATCAGGCCGATCAGCCAGGCCAGCGCTTCGGAGAGGAATGCACCATCGGTCATGCCCTACAGCCTACCGTCAGAACAACGCGCCGAACTCGGGTAGCATGGTGTGGTCCTCGGCGAGGGATGACGCACGTGTGCGCGCATCCGTGATCGACGCGGCGAGCTCTGGCTCTCCTTCCGTCGTGTCGAGACGACGCACCCAGACCACCGCGCGGCCCCGAGCCGCGTGTGAACAAGGAGAACACCATGACCGAAGACAACAAGGTTGTCGCCGAGCTCCGCACCAGCTTCGGCAAGGGCTTCGCCCGCCGCCTGCGCGCCGCGGGCCAGATCCCGGCCGTCATCTACGGCCACGGCACCGAGCCGGTGCACGTCGCGCTGCCGGGCCACCAGGTCGCCCTGCTCATCCGTCGCGCCAACGCGCTGCTCGAGCTGGACATCGAGGGTCGCGCCGAGCTCGCCCTGGTCAAGGACGTGCAGAAGGACCCGGTGCACCAGATCATCGAGCACATCGACCTGCTCGTGGTGAAGAAGGGCGAGAAGGTCTCGATCGAGCTCCCCGTCGTCGTCGTGGGCGAGGCGTTCGCAGGCACGATCGTGCAGCTGGAGAACACGCACGTCGCCGTCGAGGCCGAGGCCACCCACATCCCCGAGCACGTCGAGGTCTCCGTCGAGGGCCTCGAGGAGGGCTCGCACATCACCGCCGCCGACGTGAAGCTGCCCAAGGGTGTCACGCTGGTCGCCGACCCGGAGCTGCTCATCGTGGCCGTCTCCGCGCAGAACGTCGCCGACTCGCTCGCCGAGGCCGAGGGCGACGCCCTCGAGGCGGACGCGATCGCCTCCAAGGCGGAGTGACCTTTCGGTTCTCAGAACTCTGAGAAGGGAGCGCGATTCTTTCGCGCTCCCTTCTTCTTCTCTCCGGGAGGATGGATCCATGGCGCAGACGTGGCTGGTGGTAGGGCTCGGCAACCCGGGCCCGAAGTACGCCGCGACCCGGCACAACGTGGGTCAGATGGTCTTGGACGAGCTCGCGGCGCGGCGTGGCGAGGCGTTCCGTGAGCACAAGGCCGGCGCCCGGGTCGTGGAGACCTGGGTGCGGCCGGGCGGCGACAAGCTCGTGCTCGCCAAGCCCAACAGCTTCATGAACGTGTCCGGCGCCCCGGTCGGCGCCCTCGCGCGGTTCTACTCGGTCGACCCCGAGCGGGTCGTGCTCGTGCACGACGAGCTGGACATCCCGTTCGACACCATCAAGCTCAAGGTCGGCGGCGGGCACGGGGGACACAACGGCATCCGTGACGTCGCCCGGGTGCTCACGACCCCGGACTTCCCGCGGGTGCGGGTCGGGATCGGGCGTCCGCCCGGTCGGCAGGATCCCGCGGACTGGGTGCTCGCACCGTTCGGCGCCGCGGAGCGCTCGAATCTCCCGATCCTCGTCTCCGACGCGGCGGACGCCGTGGAGCAGCTGGTCGAGGAGGGCCTGCTCGCCGCGCAGCAGAAGCACCACGCGCCGCGCTGACCGCGGCTGCACCGCGTGCCGGGCAGATCGCGTCGCGTCAGCTCTGCGAGGCCGCCACGCCCAGTGCGATTGCGAAGGCCAGGTAGCCGACCACGAAGTAGACGAACGGCCCCAGCACGGCGATGATGACGGCCGCGACGCCGGATCCGCGTCCGCGCCGCTTGGCGATCGCGACGATGCCCTGCACCAGCGCCCAGATCCCCAGCGCGGTCGCGGCCCACGACGTGATCTCGACCCACAGCACGAGGTCCCGCACGGGTGTCAGGATCGACAGGTCGCCTGCGCCGACCTGATTCTCGAGGGTCGTCAGGTCGGCCGAGGATCCGATGCCGTGTCCGACCTGCCACGCGAGCACGGCTCCGACGACGGTCAGCACGACGGTGGCGACGAGCGAGAGCAGCAGAGCCGTGCGGCCGAGCCCCGAACCGCGGGCCGTCTGCGGCGTCGGCGCGTAGGGGGTCGTGAAGCCCCCGGCAGGTCCGGAGAACGCTCCGGGAGGGGCCTGGTAGACCGGGGCGGTGGGCTGCGCGAACTGCTGCGGTGCGCCGTAGGCGGGAGGCGCGATCGGCGGTGCCGGATATCCCGTCGCGGCGGGCGGCGGAACGGGAGCGGGCTGCTGCGGATCGGTCACGCGTTCATCCTAGGGTCGGCATCGGACCTACGACGAGAGGCGATGGACGGCTCCCGTGTCGGCGACGGCACGTAGACTCTTCCGGTGACTGTGCAGGGGATCATCCGCGCTCTGGAAGAGGAGGCGTCCGGATTCCGCGACGCCCTGACTTGGGCGCAGACCGACGCCGACCTGCTCGCGAGCGCAGGCATGGACGCGCCCATGCTCGCGGGGCTTCTCGAGCGCCGCGCCGCCGCGGGCAAGCCGGGGGCGCTGCTCGTGGTCGCGCCGACCGGGCGCCGTGCCGAATCCCTCGCTGCCGCCCTCGGCTCCTACCTTCCCGACGCCGAGATCCTGTCCTTCCCCGCGTGGGAGACGCTGCCCCACGAGCGACTCAGCCCCAGCCCCGACACCGTCGGGCGGCGCCTCGAAGTGCTGCGCCGGATGCGGGTCTGGTCGGGGGAGCGCCCGCTCGTCGTCGTCGCGTCGGTGCGCGCGGCCCTGCAGCCCGTCGCCGCGGGGCTCGGCGACGTCGAACCCCTCGAGCTCACGGTCGGCGGACGAGGCTACGATCTCGACGGCGTCGCCGCTTCCCTCGTGGAACGCGCCTATTCGCGTGTCGACATGGTCTCCCGCCGCGGAGAGTTCGCGGTGCGCGGCGGCATCCTCGACGTCTTCCCGCCGACGGCAGAACATCCCTCGCGAGTGGAGTTCTTCGGCGACGAGGTGGACCAGATCCGGCTCTTCTCTGTCGCGGATCAGCGCTCCCTCCCCGCAGCGCCGTCGAGCGTCTCCCTGCCCGCCAGTCGCGAACTGCTGCTGACGGCGGAGGTGCGCGAGCGGGCGGGCGCTCTCGTCGACGCCTTCCCCGGCATCGCCGGGATGCTGCAGAAGATGGCGGAAGGGATCCCGGTCGAGGGCATGGAGTCGCTCCTGCCCGTCGTCGCCGGTCCTGTGGTGCCGCTCACGGACTACCTGCCCGAGCACGCGGCGGTCGCGCTCGTGGATCCGGAGCGGTCCGGCGCCCGCGCGGCGAGCCTCGGCGAGACCAACCGCGAGTTCCTCGATGCCGCCTGGAGCGCCGCGACCGCGGGCGCCTCGGCACCGATCGACCTGCAGACCGGCGACTTCCTCTCCATCGCGGAACTGCGCACCGCCGTGCATGACCGCGACGGCGTGTGGTGGCGGCTGAGCGCCTTCGACGCCGGCGCCGAGGATGCGGTGTTCGATCAGGGCACCGACGGCGTGAGCGCGGCGCCGATCCCGTCGTTCCACGGCAACGTCGACGGCGCGATCGAGTTCACCGCCGGCCGTGTCTCGGACGGATGGCGGGTCATCCTGGTGGCCTCGGGCCCCGGCCTCGTCGATCGCGCCAGGGACGTTCTCGCCGACCGCGGGGTCGCGGCCCGTGTGGTCGACTCTCTCCCGGGCGCTCCAGACGCGGGCGTCGCCACGCTCGTGACGGGAGCCATCGAGTCGGGTTTCCAGGTAGCCTCCGCGAAGATCGCGGTCCTGACCGAGAGCGAGTTCTACGGACGCACGATCGGCGGCGACACCCGCATCGTCAAGAAGCTCGCCTCCCGACGCAAGAACGTCGTGGATCCGATGCAGCTCAAGGCGGGCGACTTCGTCGTGCACCAGACGCACGGCATCGCGCGCTTCGTCGAGATGACCCAGCGCGAGGTCTCGTCGGGCGGGCGCAACGCCGTGAAGACCACGCGGGACTACCTGGTGCTCGAGTACGCGCCGTCCAAGCGCGGTTACCCGGGCGACAAGCTGTACGTGCCCACCGATCAGCTGGACCTGCTCTCCAAGTACGTCGGCGGGGAGGCGCCCCAGCTGTCGAAGATGGGTGGCAGCGACTGGGCCGCCGCCAAGGGCAAGGCGCGCAAGGCAGTGCGCGACATCGCCGTCGAGCTGGTGAAGCTGTACTCGGCGCGGATGGCGGCCAAGGGGTACGCCTTCGCCAAGGACACCCCGTGGCAGCGCGAGCTGGAGGAGGCCTTCCCGTTCGCGGAGACCCCCGACCAGCTGCAGACCATAGACGAGATCAAGGCCGACATGGAGCGGCCCATCCCGATGGATCGGCTGCTCTCGGGCGACGTCGGCTTCGGCAAGACCGAGGTCGCGGTGCGCGCTGCGTTCAAGGCGATCCAGGACGGCAAGCAGGTCGCGATGCTCGTGCCGACCACGCTGCTCGTCAAGCAGCACCTCGAGACCTTCACGGAGCGCTTCGCGGGCTTCCCGGTCAAAGTGCGTCCGCTGTCGCGGTTCCAGACCGACAAGGAGGCGCGGCTCACGCTCGACGGCCTGTTGGAGGGATCCGTCGACATGGTGATCGGCACGCACCGGATCCTCACCGACCAGGTGATGTTCAAGGATCTGGGCCTCATGATCATCGACGAGGAGCAGCGCTTCGGCGTCGAGCACAAGGACGCGCTCAAGAAGATGAAGACCAACGTCGACATCCTCGCGATGAGCGCCACTCCGATCCCGCGCACGCTCG
The DNA here is from genome assembly GCF_052115565.1 of Microbacterium sp. 2MCAF23. Lineage (NCBI taxonomy): Bacteria > Bacillati > Actinomycetota > Actinomycetes > Micrococcales > Microbacteriaceae > Microbacterium > Microbacterium sp. 2MCAF23. The sequence continues at coordinate 39,840 of NZ_JBFRGY010000006.1, forward strand.
AGATGGCGGTCACCGGCATCCGCGAGATGTCGACCCTGCAGACCCCGCCCGAGGACCGCCATCCGATCCTCTCGTTCGTGGGCCCCAAGAGTGACAAGCAGGTCGCCGCCGCGATCCGGCGCGAGATCCTCCGCGAGGGCCAGATCTTCTACGTGCACAACCGGGTGCAGTCGATCCAGCGCGCCGCGAGTGAGCTCGCCGAGCTCGTCCCCGAGGCGCGGATCGCCGTCGCGCACGGGCAGATGGGCGAGCACCAGCTGGAGCAGGTCGTCGACGACTTCTGGGAGCGCAAGTTCGACGTGCTCGTCTCGACGACCATCATCGAGACCGGCCTGGACATCTCCAACGCGAACACGATCATCATCGACCGGGCCGACCGTTACGGCCTCAGCCAGCTCCACCAGCTCCGCGGGCGCGTGGGGCGCGGGCGGGAGCGGGCCTATGCCTACTTCCTGTACGACGAGATGAAGCCGCTGTCGGAGACGGCCGCCGACAGGTTGCAGACGATCGCGGTGAACAACGACCTCGGGTCCGGCATGCAGGTCGCGCTCAAGGACCTCGAGCTGCGCGGCGCGGGCAACCTTCTGGGTGCGGAGCAGGCGGGTCACATCGCGGGCGTCGGCTTCGACCTGTACCTGCGCATGATCGGTGAGGCTGTCGCGACCTTCCGCGGCGAGGAGACCGAGACGGGCGCCGAGCTGCGCCTGGAGCTGCCGGTGGATGCGCGGATCCCCGACTCCTACATCGACAGCGAGCGGCTGCGGCTGGAGGCGTATCAGAAGCTGTCCAGCGCGGCCACGGCGACGGCGGCGGACGACGCCATCGACCACGTGGTCGAGGAGCTCACCGATCGGTACGGCGCTCCGCCGGCAGAGGTCGCCGGCCTCGTGGCGATCGCCCGGCTGCGGCGTCGCGCCGCGCGCGCCGGGCTCACCGACGTGGTCGCGATGGGATCGAACCTCCGGGTCGCGCCGGCGCGTTTCGAGGACTCGATGAAGGTGCGCCTGCAGCGGCTCTACCCGCAGGCCAAGCTGGTCGGCGGGGGAGAGGCGCTGGTCGTGCCCATGCCGGGTGCGGACAGGGCGGATCCGGTCGAGTGGACGAGTCAGCTGCTGACTGCGCTGTTCCCCGCATCCGCACCGGCCGAGGAGACCGTCGACGCAGGAGCGGCATCGTGAGCGCCGGGCTCACCGCGCCGCGGCGGCGCGACCGTGCGCTGTCGGCGGCGGAGGGGCGGGCGTTCGTGCGGGAGCAGCTGATGCAGGACCGGCAGGATGCGCTGCGCGCGGATGAGCCTCCGGCGGCCTCCGGGAGGTCCGCGGACCTCGCCGGACCGCGCTCCAAGGCCCGGAAGACGGATCCGGTCCTGATCATGGGATCTGCCTCGGTCCCGGCGCCGGAGCCCTCGCGGCGCTCTCGGGTGCGTCCCGAGCCTGCCGTGGATCCCCGCTGGCAATGGATCTCGACCCGTGAGACGCATCGCGGCAAGGTGCGCATCGATGTCGACGAGGTGCAGCTGCCCACAGGCGAGCGCACCACGTTCGAGGTCGACCGCAGCGTGCCGTTCACCGTTGCGGTGCTCGTGCAGGACGGAGCCGACCTGCTGCTGGCCCGGCAGTACCGCTACCCGGTCGATCGCTGGATCGTGGATCTTCCGGGCGGCGCGGGCGCGTTCGGCGAGATGCCGGAGCAGGCGGCACGACGCGAGCTCGAAGAGGAGCTCGGCGTCGTGGCGACCGAGCTGATCCCGCTGCACACCTTCTTCGCCAACCCCGGGCGGAGCGTCTGGAAGACGCACCTCTTCTTCGCACCTGGCGTGCGGGAGGGCCGGGCATCGGCGGACGATCCCAGCGAGAAGGTGCAGCTGGCGCGGATGGCGCGCGTCGACCTGGATCAGCTCCTGATCGAGGGGGAGATCAGGGATCCGGCGCTGCTGATCGCCCGCACGATGGCGTCCGCCAAGGGGCTGCTCCCGCCCGTCGGATCCTGACGATCGGCCTGCTCAGCACTACGCTCGTCACATGATCTACGAGCACCTCGGGGCTCGGCCCCGCATCCACGACACGGCCGTCGTCGCTCCGTCCGCCGTGATCTCCGGCGACGTCACGATCGGGGAGAACTGCCAGGTGCTGCACGGCGCCGTCATCACCGCGGAGGGCGGTCCGATCACGCTCGGCGAGCACGTCATCGTGATGGAGAACGCGCTCATCCGCGCCACGGCCGCCAACCCGGTGCACATCGGCGATCACGTGCTGGTGGGGCCGATGGCGAGCATCTCGGGGGCGACCATCGCCGAAGAGGTGTTCCTCGCCACCGGGACCCGGATCTTCAACGGCGCGGTGATCGGCGAGCGCAGCGAGGTGCGCATCAACGCGGTGGTGCACCTGCGCACGACCCTGCCGCCGGAGACCGTGGTGCCGATCGGCTGGGTGGCGGTCGGGGATCCGGTGCGCATCCTCTCGCCCGAGCAGCATGAGCAGATCTGGGAGGCCCAGCACGAGCTCGACTTCCCCGGCTACGTGTTCGGCGTGGACCGCTCGACGCCCGACCTCATGGTCCAGTTGACCGAGCGCTACGCCCGCTCACTCGCGCGGCACGCCGACGACCACGCGCTCTGAGATACCACTCCACGCTTCCCGCGCTTCCAAACGAAGGGACCGCTGTGCCCGAACAGCCGACCGGGGGTCTCGTGCGCCCCGATGTCACCACCTCTGACGCCGTCGCGATCGCGAGCGAGCTCTGGGGCATCACCGCCACCGCGTCCGAACTCGGCAGCAACCAGGACCGCAACTTCCTGCTCACCGAGGCGGACGGCACCCGCAGCGTGCTGCGCGTCGACAACCCGGTCTTCCCCGACAGGGCGCGTGATGCGCAGCATGCCGCACTCGACGCCTACCGTGCGGCAGGCGTCGCGGTGCCCGCCGCGTTGCCGGGCCTCGACGGCGCCCTCACCCAGCGCTGGCGCGGGTTCTCGGTGCGGCGGAGCGCCTTCGCCGAGGGGGAGGCGATGGTCGACGCCGGCTACTTCGCGCCAGAGGTGCTGCGCGAGTTCGGATCCCTCGCCGCCGCGTCCGTGAACGCACTCGCCGAGCTGGTGCATCCGGGCCTCGATCGTCCGCAGATGTGGGACATGCGGGTCGCGGCTGAGGAGGCGCGCCGTCTGCTGCCGTCGATCGAGGAGCCGGAGCTGCGAGTTCGCGTCGACGAAGCGATCGCGCGGGCCGAACGCCTTCTCGGAACCGCCGCCGTGGATCTGCCGGTGCAGCCGATCCACGGCGATCTCACCGATGACAACGTGATGGGCCAGCGGGGAGCGGATTCCCGGTTGCACCCGCGCACGGTGCTGGACCTCGGCGACCTGGCGCTCGGATGGCGGGTCGCGGAGCTCGCGGTCTGCGCATCGTCGATGCTGCATCACGAGCCCGAGCGGCCGCTGCGCGTGCTCGAGACCATCGCGGCCTTCCACGCCGAGGCGCCCCTCAGCGAGTCCGAGGCGCGCGCGGTCTGGCCGCTGATCGTGCTGCGCGCGGCCCTTCTCGTGGCGAGCGGCTGGCGTCAGCTCGAGATCGACGGCGGCAACGAGTATGCCCGCGAGCGGATCGCGGGGGAGCAGGCGATCTTCGACGCGGCGACAGCGGTGCCGCTCGTCGAGGCGGTCGAGCTCGTTATCGACAGGCTCGGGTTCCCCGCGGCGGCGATGCTGCCCGAGACCCCGATGCGAGAGAGCTCGGCCGTAGCGCTCGCGTCTCTCCTGCCCGGGCTCGACGGTGACGTCGCGGTCCTCGATCCCGGCGTCGAGTCCGAGGATCTGTCCGGCGGGGCGTGGCTCTCGCCTGATATCGAGCAGGTGCTCGTCCGCGCCGCATTCGACGGCGGGGCGGCGGCGGCGGTGATGCCCTACGGCGTCTACCGGCTCACCCGCACGCGCGTGGACAGCGCGGAGGCGGCGCCGACCTGGCCGATCGGGACAACGATCCATCTGCCCGCGGGCGGGCAGATGCTGCTCGCCGCCCCGGTCTCCGGGCGGATCGAGGGATCCGCGTACGGCACGGTGCGGATCGTCTTCGCCGAGAACTGGGTCTGCGAGATCCGCGGCACGGGATTCGCCCCCGAGCACGGCGCCGAGGTCGAGGCCGGGCAGGGGATCAGCTGGGTCGCGGACAGCACGACGGCTCGGACCGTGGTGGTCTCGATCCTGCGCCGCGACGCCCCGGGGACGGCGCCGGAGCTCGGTGACGCCGCGCTCGTCAGCCCGGAGTCGGTGCCTGCCTGGCGCCGGTTCAGCACCGATCCGGCACCCTGGCTCGGCCTGCCCGCGCTCGCGCAGTGGGACGAGGCGCCGGCTGAACTCGCGCGCCGGGAGCGCACGTTCGCGAGTGCCCAGGAACGGTACTACGAGCGCCCGCCGCAGGTCGAGCGCGGCTGGCGGCACCACCTCGTCGACACCACCGGGCGCGCCTACATCGACATGGTCAACAACGTCACGGGGCTCGGACACGGCCACCCCGGCGTCGCCGACGCTGTGAACCGGCAGATCCGGATCCTGAACACCAACTCCCGGTTCCTGTATCGCGAACTCGCGGAGTACAGCGAGCGCCTCCTCGCGCTGCTGCCGGTTCAGGCGCGCCGCGGCGGCACCGACCGGGACGCCCTGGACACGGTGCTGCTCGTGAACAGCGGTTCCGAGGCGGTCGATCTCGCGCTGCGACTCGCCCAGGCGGCCACCGGGCGCAAGACCGTGGTGTCGCTGCGGGAGGCCTATCACGGCTGGACCATGGCCAGCGATGCGGTGACCACGAGCGCCTATGACAACCCCGACGCCCTGGCCACGCGCCCGGACTGGGTGCACGTGGCCGATGTGCCCAACCGGTTCCGCGGCACCTACCGCGGCGAGGAGACGGGATCGCGGTACGTCGCCGATCTGGGGGCCGACCTCGACCGTCTCACGGCCGACGGGCGTCCCCCGGCCGGCTTCATCTGCGAATCGGTGCTCGGCAACGCCGGCGGGGTTCTGCTGCCGGACGGCTACCTCGCGGAGGCCTATGCCCGGGTGCGCGCCACAGGCGGGCTGTGCATCGCCGATGAGGTCCAGGTCGGATTCGGCCGGATGGGATCCTCGTTCTGGGGCTTCGAGCAGTCCGGCGTCGTCCCCGACATCATCACGATCGCGAAGCCGATGGGCAACGGCTTCCCGATCGGCGGGGTGATCACGTCGAAGCGAGTGGCTGACGCGCTGTCCGCCCAGGGGCAGTTCTTCTCATCCGCGGGTGGGAACCCGCTCAGCTGCCGCGTCGGCATCGCGGTGCTCGACGCGATGGCGGCCGAGGGGCTGCAGGAGAACGCGCGCGTCGTGGGCGGGCGCCTGGCGGAGGGGCTCCGCGCGCTCGCCGAGCGCCATCCGCTCATCGGACCAGTGCACGGCGAAGGCCTCTATCTCGGGGTCGAGCTCGTCCGCGACCGCGAGAGCATGGAACCCGCGGCGGCCGAGGCGGCCGCGATCTGCGAGCGGCTCCGGGAGCTGGGCGTCATCGTGCTGACGACCTCCGAGCGGTCGAACGTGCTGAAGATCAAGCCTCCGCTGTGCCTCACGGCGCAGAGCGCCGACCTGGTCGTGGCGGCGCTGGACCGAGTGCTCGCCGAAGGCTGGTGAGCCCGTCCGAGCCCGCGCGACGTGGGGCTCGGACGGACCGGATCAAGCCTGCTGGGTCGGCAGGACGACGACCTGGCGCAGGTTCACGTGCGCGGGGCGAGTCACGACGAAGTCGACCAGGTCGGCGACGTCGTCGGCCGAGATCGCCTCGATCGCGTCGAACATGGCGGCGAGCTCGGCGCCCAGGCGCTCGTTCTCGATGTGCGTGCCCAGCTCGGTGGAGGTGAGGCCCGGTTCGACGTTGGTGACCCGCACGCCGTGCCGGGCCACCTCGGTGCGCTGCATGGCGGACAGAGCGGTGACGGCGGCCTTCGTCGCGGCGTAGACGGCGTAGTCCGGGAACACCACGTGCGCGGCGATCGAGGAGATGTTGACGATGTCGCGCGGCCCGGTTCCGTCCAGAAGGTCGGGCAGCACGGCGCGGGTGACGCGGAGCAGGCCGGTGAGGTTCGTGTCGATCATGCGGTCCCATTCGTCTGCACGACCGTCCGCGAGGGGGTTCGGCAGCATCACGCCGGCGGCATTGACGAGGAGGTCGACGGAGCCGAGTTCGCGGTGGATCTGCGCGATGGCGGCGGCGACCTCGGACTCGGAGGTGATGTCGGCGGGAACCACGAGGATCCGCCCTGCCGCGTCGGAGTCGGCGGAGGCTGCGGCGACGGCCGCGAGGCGATCCTCCCGGCGACCGAGGGCGGCGACGGAGGCGCCGAGGGCGGCGAGGTGCGCGGCGACCGCCGCACCCATGCCGCTGCCGGCACCGGTGACGAGGGCGGTGCGTCCGGAAAGGGGGAGAGAGGATTCGGTGTTCATGGGAACCAGCCTGCGCGGGCTGCACCAGGGCGGGAACGTCCCGATGAACCTGGGTCTGACAGGGCCACCCTCGCGCGGTGCGCGGCGGCGATACTGGGACCATGACATCCGAGATCGGAGAGTTCCTCCGTGCGAAGCGGGAGCGCATCGCCCCTGAGGAGCGCGGCCTGCCCGCCGGCGGTCAGCGGCGGGTGCCGGGTCTGCGCCGCGAGGAGGTCGCGCTGCTGTCGGGGATCAGTCCCGACTACTACGTGCGTCTGGAGCAGGGCAGGGCGCGGGCGGCGTCGGACCAGGTGCTCGACGCGATCGCGCGCGTGCTGAGTCTGGACGATGTCGAGCGCGATCATCTCCGAGTGCTTGCGCGACCGGGCACGCAGGCTCAGGCGCCCCGGCCCCTGGCCGCTCCCGGTGCGCGTCCCGGGGTGCGCGCACTGCTCGATGCGATGCCTCAGGTTCCGGCGTTCGTGCTGGGGCCGGCCATGGACGTGCTGGCCACGAACCTGCTCGGCGACGCCCTCATCGCGCTCCCCGACGGTCCGCGGAACATGGCCCGTCACGTGTTCCTGGATCCGACCGCACCGGCGTACTACCCGGAGTGGGAGAAGGTCGCCCGCGAGACGGCGGCTCATCTGCGCCGCATGGCGGGGCTGCTCCCGGACGCCCCGGAGATCGCCGCCCTGATCGGCGAACTCACCATCGGCAGCGACGACTTCGTGCGTGCCTGGGCGCGGCAGGAGGTGGTCGTGAAGACCCACGGTCACAAGCTCGTCGACCACCCGGAGATCGGGCGCCTCTCACTCGACTACGAGACGCTCACCCTTCCCGACGAACCTGCGCTCATGCTCGTGACCTACATGGCCGCCGACGAGAGGACCTCCGACGCGCTGCGGACGCTGGGATCCTGGGCGGCGAGCCGTTCCGCAGCCGGCGGCAGCGCCCAGCGCCCGCAGTTCGCCGATGAACTCGGCCGCGCGGAGTCCGCAGAGCGCTGACCGCGCCGAGACGCGGAGCGAGGTTCAGATGACGCCCTGCGCGAGCATCGCATTCGCGACCCGCTCGAAGCCGACGATGTTGGCACCGGCGACGTAGTCACCCGGCACGCCGTAGCGCTCGGCGGCGTCGAACGCGGCGCGGTGGATGTCGGCCATGATGTCGCGCAGCTTCTGCTCGCTGTCGTCGAAGCCCCAGCGCTGACGGGCCGCGTTCTGGCTCATCTCCAGAGCGGACGTCGCGACGCCGCCGGCATTCGCGGCCTTGCCGGGGGCGAACAGCACGCCCGCGTCCTGGAAGGCCGCGACGGCCTCGGGCGTCGACGGCATGTTGGCACCCTCGGAGACGGCGCGCACGCCGTTCGCGATCAGGGCCGCTGCGCCTGTGCCGTCCAGCTCGTTCTGCGTGGCGGAGGGCACGGCGATGTCCACCGGCACCTCCCACACGGAACCGCCCTCGATGAAGTGGGCCCCGGGGCGGCGCCTGGCGTACTCGACGATGCGTCCGCGCTCGATTTCCTTGATCTGGCGGAGAAGGTCCACGTCGATGCCGGCATCGTCGACGACGTATCCGGAGGAGTCGGACGCGGTCACGGCGACGGCCCCCAGCTGCGCGGCCTTCTGGATCGCGTAGATCGCGACATTGCCGGATCCGGAGATGCCGACGCGCCTGCCCTCGAGCGACTCGCCGTGCACGGCCAGCATCTCCTGCGCGAAGAAGACCGCGCCGTAGCCGGTCGCCTCGGTGCGCACCTGCGCTCCGCCCCAGCCGATGCCCTTGCCGGTGAACATGCCGGACTCGTGCCGGTTGGTGATCTTGCGGTACTGGCCGAACAGGTAGCCGATCTCGCGGCCGCCCACGCCGATGTCTCCGGCGGGGACGTCGGTGTGCTCGCCGAGGTGACGGTACAGCTCGTTCATGAAGGACTGGCAGAACCGCATGATCTCGGCATCGCTGCGACCGTGCGGGTCGAAGTTCGAGCCGCCCTTGCCGCCGCCGATGCCCTGACCGGTGAGCGCGTTCTTGAAGATCTGCTCGAAGCCGAGGAATTTGATGATCGAGAGGTTCACCGACGGGTGGAAGCGCAGGCCGCCCTTGTACGGACCCAGCACGGAGGAGTACTGCACGCGGTATCCGCGGTTCACCTGCACCTTGCCGTGGTCGTCGACCCACGGCACCCGGAAGATCACCTGGCGCTCCGGCTCGACGAGACGCTCGAGCACCCCGGCGTCGACGTACTCGGGGTGACGCTCGAGCACAGGTCCGATGGAGTGCAGCACCTCGTGCACGGCCTGGTGGAATTCGGGTTCGTTCGGGTTCAGGGCGAGGACGTCCTCGAACACGGGCTGGGCGAGTGGGGAGAGGGGATGGAAGTCGGTGCGTGCGGGGTCGCTGATGGTGTCGGTCACTCGGGATGCTTTCAGACGGGGATGCGGAGAGGAGCGCGGGTGATCGTGTCGTGCGCAGACAGCCGGATGCGGCAGATTCCTCACTCTAACCCGCTCCGCAACCCAGCCTGGGCGGCGTGAACCCCGCGTGAGAAGCCCGGATCAGCCGGTGTTCTGCAGACCCGCGGCGACTCCGCTGACCGACAGCAGCAGCAGGCGCTGCAGGTCCGGATCCGGTGCGGGGGCCTGCTCGTCGGCGTCGCGGAGGCCACGCAGCGCCCGCAGCTGAAGGAGCGAGAGCGCGTCCACATAGGGGCTGCGCATCGCGACCGCTCGCTGCAGGATCGGCTTGTTCTCCAGCAGGCGCTCGCCGCCGGTGAGGCGGATGACCCAGGAGCGGGTGAGCTCCATCTCCTCCAGCACGAGCGCGGCCAGGTCGTCGCGATCGCCGAGACCGAGGTAGCGGCGGGCGATGCGCGGATCCGTCTTCGCGAGACTCATCGCGACGTTGTCGACCATCGTGCGCAGCAGCGGCCACTCCTGGTACGCGGTGCGCAGCAGTTCCTCGTCGCCGACGGCCTCGAGAGCCGTGCCCAGGCCGAACCAGCCGGCGAGGTTGATCCGGGCCTGCGTCCAGGCGAACACCCACGGGATCGCCCTGAGGTCCTCGAGGGACTCGACGGACAGGCCGCGGCGGGCCGGGCGGGAGCCGAGCGCGAGAAGTCCGATCTCCTCCATCGGCGTCACCGTGGCGAACCACGGGGCGAAGCACTCCGCCTTCACGAGCGAGAAGAACCGATCGCGCGAGGCGCGGTCCATGGTGGCCGCGACGTCGGCGAACCGTTCGGCGGCGGCGCTGTTGCGCTGCTCGACGCCGGGGGAGGACGCGAGCAGGGTCGCCGCCGTCACCTGGTCGATGTGGCGCATCGCGATCGCGGGCTCGCCGTACCGCGCGAAGATGACCTCGCCCTGCTCGGTGAGCTTGAATCGGCCGTCCACGGAGTGCGGCGGCTGAGCCAGGATCGCGGAGTTGGCGGGGCCGCCGCCACGGCCGAGGGCGCCGCCGCGACCGTGGAACAGGGTGAGCTCGATGTTCTCGCGCTGCGCCCAGGCGGCGATCTCTGCCTGCGCCTCGTACAGGGCGAGATTCGCGGCCACCGGGCCGACGTCCTTGGAGGAGTCGGAGTACCCGAGCATGACCTCCAGGCGCCGGCCGGTCGCCGCCAGCCGTGCCGCGAAGGCCGGGTGGTCGACGATCTCGGCGAGGATCCCCGGCGCCGCCTGCAGGTCGGCGAAAGTCTCGAACAACGGCACCACGTCGAGCACGGGCCCGTCGCCGGCGCTCGCGTACTGCGCGAGGCGGTGCACGTTCGCGAGGTCCTGAGCCGACTGCGTGAACGAGACGACATAGCGCCCCGCCGCGCGCGGCCCGTAGGTGCGCTGGATCTCGCGGACGGCGCGGAAGACCGCCAGCACCTCCTCGGTCTCGGCGCTGAGGGAGCCGGATCCGCCCGCGGCAGCGTCGAGCTCCGCGAGCGCACGCGCGTGCACCTGGGAGTGCTGCCGCACCTCGAGCTCGGCGAGGTGGAAGCCGTACGTCTCCACCTGCCAGATGAGGTGCTGCATCCCGCCGAACGCGTGCCGGCGTGCGCCGGCCGCGTCGAGCGACGACTGCACGGTGCGCAGATCCGCGAGCAGCTGCTCCGGATCCGTGTAGCCACCCTCGTCCCCGCGGCGGGTGACCGCGACGCGATGCGCGAGCAGCAGCAGGATCCGGCGATGCGGCTCGGAGGGCGAGCGAGTGGCGACCTCGCCCGCGACATCGGGGTGTGCGGCCTGCAGCGCATCCCACAGCGCCGTCGCCGCCGCGGAGGGCGGCGTGCCCTCGGCATCGAGCGTCAGCGTGCGGCCGATCCGCTCGATCGCCCGCTCGAGTCCACGCAGCACGTGGTCGGCCGCGATCGCGGCGGCCTCGCGGGTCACGGCGGCCGTGACGAACGGATTGCCGTCGCGGTCGCCGCCGACCCAGGTGCCGATGCGCACGAAGGCCGGGACGATGGGGGCGGAGGATCCGGACTGCTCGCCGCGCAGCACGTCGTCGATGCGGCGGTACACGTGCGGGACGGTGGTGAACAGCGTCTCGTCGAAGACGCTCATGACCGTGCGCACCTCGTCGGTCGGCGCCGGCTTCTGCGCCCGCAGCGGTGCGGTGCGCCAGAGGGTGTCGACCTCCTCGAGCATGCGCCGGTGTGCGCGGTGCGCCTCGGGGGTGCCCTCGGCTGCGGCGTCATGCGCGCTCAGCAGCTCGGCGAGGCGCCGGATGCTGGAGGACACCGCGCGACGGCGGGCCTCGGTGGGGTGCGCTGTGAACACAGGGTGGAATCGCAGCGCACCCAGCCGGCGGCGGGCCTCGTCCTCGCCGACCTCGCCGCTCAGCTGCGCGAAGGCGCCGGCGACCGTGTCGGTGGAGGTGGGGTCCTCGCCGCGATCGCGGAGCACGCGCACGCGCTGGTGCTCCTCGGCGAGGTTCACGAGGTGGAAGTAGGCGGTGAAGGCCCTGGCGACCTCGTCGGCGCGCTGCACCGAGAACTCCTCGGCGATGCGGGTCGCGCGGTCGAAGGCCTCGGCGGACTCGTCGGTGTACGCCTCGATCGTGGCCTGACGCAGGCGCTCGACGTCGTCGAACAGGTCGTCGCCGCCGGATTCGCGCAGGACCTGGCCGAGCAGCGCGCCGAGCATGCGCACATCGGCGCGCATCGCCTCGGGCAGCTCGCGCCCTGCCTCGAACCGGCCGACGATGCGGATGGCTTCGGTATGGGTTGTGTCGGGGGTCACGATTCGAGCGTAAACCGATGCTGCGCAGGCGACGACCGCGTGACGTCCCGCGGCAGCCGTGCCTCGCAGAACCTGGGCGGCGAGGTCAAGGGGCTGGGATCCGCTCCCGCGCGCGGCTGACCGGTGCGCGATACGGTGGAGGGGATGAGCCGCACCAGTCGCCTTCTGAGGTCCCCGCAGTTCCCCGCGATCCTGCTGCTGGCGACCGCGGGGCTCGGGCTGCTCCTCGCGAACCTTCCCACGCACGACGCGATCGCCGGAATGCTCGGCGCGCACTTCGGGATCCCCGGCACGGCTCTGGACCTCTCGGTGTCGCACTGGGTGTCGGACGGCGTGCTCGCGATCTTCTTCTTCGTCGTCGCGCTCGAGCTCCAGTACGAGCTCACCCGCGGCGAGCTGAACAGCGTGCGCGTGGCGATCCAGCCTGCGATCGCCGCCGCGGGCGGCATCCTGGTGCCGATCGCCCTGTACCTGTGGATCGCCGGCTCGGATCCGAGCGCGGCCGGCTGGCCGATCCCGACCGCGACCGACATCGCCTTCGCGCTCGGCGTGCTCGCCGTGTTCGGACGCGGTCTGCCCTCGGCGGTGCGCGCCTTCCTGCTCGCGCTCGCGATCCTCGACGACATCGTCGGGATCGTGTTCATCGCCGTGCTGTTCGCGCACGGGCTGAACCTGCTGCTGCTCGGTCTCGGCGTGCTCGCGGTCATTGTGTTCGCCGTGCTGAGCCGTCGCCTGCGCGGGTCCGCCACCCCGGTCGTGGCCGTGCTGATGGCGATCGTCGGCGTGGTCGCCTGGGGGCTGTTCGCCGCCTCCGGCGTGCACGCCACGATCGCGGGCGTCATGCTGGGCCTGGTGATGGCGCCCCGGGCCGCGGATCCGATCCGTCATGCGCTGGAACCCTGGGTCAACGGGCTGGTGCTGCCGCTGTTCGCCTTCGTGGCGGCGTTCGTGGTCATCCCGCAGGTGCCGCTGGAGGAACTCTCTCCGGCGTTCTTCGCGATCCTCGTGGCGCTGCCGGTCGGCAAGCTGATCGGCATCGGCGCGTTCGGCGCCCTCGCGCAGCTGATCCGCCCGCGGGGCGCGCCTCCGGCGATCCGCTTCCCCGACGTGCTCGCGGCCGGAGCACTGGGCGGCATCGGATTCACGGTCTCGCTGCTGCTGGCGAATCTCGCCTTCGCGGGGGATGCCGCGGTGAAGGACCAGGCGATCCTCGCGGTGCTGCTGGGGTCGGTGATCGCGCTGGTGGTCGCCGCCGTGCTGGTCTCGTGGCGGGCGAAGGTGCACCGTGCGATCGGCGATGCGGAGGACGACCAGCCGGACGAGGATGAGGACGAGGAGGCGTACGGGGATGAGCGCTGATCGGGAGTCCCCTGCCGAGACGGATCCGCTGCGCGCCGCCGCGGAGGTCATGCGGCAGGTGCGGGAGAAGTGCGTCTGGTCGCAGGCCATGACCCATCGCGAACTCGTGCCGTACCTCGTGGAGGAATCGGCCGAACTCATCGACGCCGTCGAGCGCGAGGACCGCGCGGAACTCCGCGAAGAGCTCGGCGACCTGCTCTGGCAGGTGCTGTTCCACGCGGCGATCGCGGCGCAGGATCCGGCGGATCCGTTCGACATCGACGACGTCGCGCGCACCCTGACCGAGAAGATGACCCGGCGCCACCCGCACGTGTTCGGCAACGCGATCGCCCGCACGCCGGAGGAGGTGCTGGTGCACTGGAACGCCGCCAAGGCCGCGGAGAAGCATGATCGCCGCAGCGTGCTGGACGGCATCCCTCCCGGAATGCCCGCGCTCGCCCGGGCGCAGAAGATCCTGGGCCGCGCCGCGAAGGCGCACGTCGAGGTCTCCGAGGATCCGTCCGCGTCCGGGCACGAGGAGGCCCCGCCGGCGATCGTCGGCCCGACCCCCGCGCCCCCCACGGAGCCCGCTCCGCTCACCGAGGCCGAACTCGGCGAGCAGCTGCTGACTCTCGTCGTGGCGGCTCGCACCCACGGCTGGGATGCCGAGCGCGCCCTGCGCGAGCGCATCAGGATCCTCGAGGACGAGGTGCGCGCCGCGGAGGGATCAGAGCCGGCCTGACGGACCTGGAAGAATGGATCCGTGGCAACGGTCAATCCTCCGCGCGGGATGCGCGACTTCCTCCCCGCCGACAAGGCGCGTCGTGAGCGTGTGCTCTCCGTCATCCGGGAGCGCTACCGCGCTCATGGGTTCGACGAGATCGAGACGCCCGTCGTGGAGGAGTACGACCGGCTGCACGCCGGGATCGGCGGCGACAACGAGAAGCTGTCCTTCAACATCCTGCGCCGCGGCCTGGACGCCGACGCGATCAGCGCGGCGGCGGAGGACCCGGCCGCCCTCAGCGACCTGGGCCTGCGCTACGACCTGACGGTTCCGCTCGCGCGCTTCTACGCGACCAACCGCGGTCAGCTGCCCGGAGTGTTCCGCTCGATCCAGATCGGGCCGGTCTGGCGTGCCGAGCGGCCGCAGAAGGGTCGCTATCGCCAGTTCGTGCAGTGCGACATCGACATCATCGGCGACGACTCGGCGCGTGCCGAGGCCGAGCTCATCGTGGCCTCGCTCGACACGATCGACGCCCTCGGGCTCACGGGTGGCATGGTGCGCGTGAACGACCGCCGCGCCCTCGACTGGATGCTCGATGCGTTCGGATTCACCGAGGACGAGCGTCCGGGAGTGCTCATCACGATCGACAAGCTCGACAAGATCGGCACCGACGGCATCGTCGCGGAGCTGCGCGAGCGCGGTGCGACGGTGGCCGCCGTGGACGCGTTCGAGGCGTTCCTGCATCGCCCGCAGACCCTCGAGTACAACCCCTACGGCGAACGGCAGATCCGCAAGGCGCTGCCCGAAGGCGTTCCGGACGACCTCGTCGCGCACCTGGTCGGCCTCGGCGAGGCCGTTGCCGCCGCCCGCCCCGCCGTCGAGGGCATCGATCCGATCCCGCTGCAGTTTGACCCGTTCCTGGTGCGCGGCATGGGCTACTACACGGGCACGATCATGGAGCTCGCGCACCCGTCGGTGTCGTACTCGCTGGGCGGTGGCGGCCGCTACGACGGCATGATCGGGCGCTTCCTCGGGCAGCAGGTGCCGGCCGTCGGCTTCTCGATCGGCTTCGAGCGGATCGTGGATCTGTTGGAGTCCGCCGACGACGCGGCGGGGCAGGCCGTGGTGCTCGTGCACGACGCCGACGTACCCGTCGCCGAGCTCGTCGCGCACAAGGCGGCGCTCATCGCGGGCGGCGCCAGAGTGCGGCTGGAGCGGCGCACGAAGAATCTCAAGGCCCTCCTGCAGCGCGCCGCGGCCGACGGCTACACGGCCTTCGCGGCCGTGCGCGCGGGCGACGCGTCCGACGCGCTCGAGGTCAAGCCGCTGTCCTGAGGCGCCCGTCGCCTCTGCGTCCACGGCCGGTCACGCGCCGTTCATGTCGATGCGATCTGATCGGCGTATGGACGCTGCTGATCGCCGTCGGGCCGGGTCCCGAGGCGTGCCGGTGGGGCTTCTCGGAGCCGCCGGGCTCGCGATCGCCGGATCTGCCGTCGCCGTGCCGCTGGCGCTGCGGCGACAGGCGCGTATCGCTCGGCGTCGCATCGGCAAGCCGCTGGGAGAAGACGCGATCGACGCCGACCGCGTCTGGCGGCGGGGCCTGTCCGGGGAGCCGATCGAGCTGCTCGTGCTCGGCGACTCGCTTGCGGCCGGTCTGGGCGCCGAGCGGCGCAAGGACACGCTGGGCGGACGGCTCGCCAAGGGCGTCGCCCGGCGGACGCGTCGGCCGGTGCGGCTGCGTACGGTCGCGATCGTCGGATCCGAGTCGCCGGATCTGGACGCTCAGCTCGCGTCGCTCGAGACGGACTATCTGCCGCACGTCGCGGTGATCGTCGTCGGCGGCAACGACGTGACCCACCGGATCCCGGTCACCCTCTCGGTGCAGCATCTCGAGGACGCGATCGGCTGGTTGCACGCGCTCGGAGCGAGCGTCGTGGTCGGCACCTGCCCCGACCTCGGGGCGCTGCGGGCCGTTCCGCAGCCGCTGCGGTCGATCGCCTCGCGGATGTCACGGCGACTGGCCGCGGCGCAGGCCCAGGCCGCCATCGAGCACGGCGCCACCGCGGTCGATCTGCGGCGCGCGGTCGGGCCGATGTTCTTCGATGAGCCTGAGGAGATGTTCAGCCTGGATCGGTTCCACCCGAGCGCCCTCGGCTACCGCCGCACTGCGGAAGCGCTGCTGCCCGCGGTGACGGCGGCGGCCGAGGAGGCCTCGGTGAACGCGGCCGGCGGAGCGCTCAGCTCTCCGGTGCGGTGAACGAGGCGGCCCATTCGGCCACGCGGGCCGTGCTCTCGGACTCGGAGAGGTCCTCGACGCGCGTCATGATCGACCAGCGCACGCCGAACGGATCCCGGATGCTCGCGTAGCGGTCGCCCGAGACGAACGTGGACGGCGCCTCGCGAACCGTCGCACCGGCCGCCACCGCGCGTTCGACGACCGTGTCGACGTCGGGCACGTAGAGGCCCATCGAGTAGCAGTCGGCGTCGCCGGCGGGGGCCGAGACGAGCCCGTACTCGGGGTTGGGATCGCCCAGCTGCAGCACGCCGAGACCGAAGTCGAGGTCGGCGTGCGCGACCACGCCACCGAACTCGGTGATGTCGACGACGCGCGCGCCGAAGATGTCGCGGTAGAACTCGATCGCGGACCGGGAGTCGGGGATGGCCAGGAACGGGGTCAGGGACGTGGCCGAGTTCGGGCGGCCGTTCGTCGTGTACTTGCCGGTGACGCCGGTGGTCGTTGCGGTGGAGGTGTCTTCGCTCATGACCCGAGGCTAGGCCCGGAGCGGATGGCGGCGCTTGCAGATTCGCGCCAGGTGTGGCACGCGCCGTCGGCCCCGGTTGCGGTTCAGGTCGCAATTCCTGCGCCCAACCCCGGATCTTGGAGCAGAAAGTGCGACCTGAACGCACGTGACGGACGCGCGGACGAGGCTACCGTCCCGATGTCCGGGGTGCCTTCTACGCTCGAGGGATGGTCGATCCGACGCGCGGCGTGCTGTATCCGGCGCGCCTGCCGCAGTTCCACCGCCTTCCGCCGCCGGCGGAGGTCGCCGAGCTCGTGGAGTGGTGCTGGATCCCCGAGTGGGACATCGAGCCGGGCCGTTCGTCGCGTCAGGACCTCGTGTCGTTCCCTGCTCTGAACCTGGTCGTCGAGAGCGGGGGCACGGTGCTGTCGGGCGCGACGACCCGAGCCAGCTCCCGGGAGCTGACCGGCAAGGGGTGGGCCGTCGGCGCGCTGCTGCGGCCGGCCGCGGCGGCCGCGCTGACCGAGACGCCCTCCGCCCTGCTCGACCGGGCGGAGGCGTACCCGGCACCGGGGCTGGCGGAGGCGGTCGCAGGCGCGATGACTTCGGGGGAAGGGCATCGGGAGCGGGCCGTCGCGCTGCTGTGCGCCTGGCTGCGTGAGCGCGTGGGCGAGGTCACGGCGCCGGCCCGGCACGCGAACGCCATGGCGGAGCTGCTCATGTCCGATCCCGACGTGCGCAGCCCCGAGCAGGCGGCGGCCCGTCTCGCCGTCTCGGTGCGCACCCTGCAGCGCATGGCGCACCGCCACGTGGGTCTGTCTCCGGCCGCCATGATCCGGCGCCGGCGCCTGCAGGAGGCGGCGGAGCGGATCCGCTCCGATCCCGGCACGGATCTCGCGACCGTCGCTGTCGAGCTCGGCTACGCGGATCAGTCGCATCTCGCCAACGATTTCCGCGCGGTGCTGGGCTTCACCCCGTCGGCGTATCGCGCCGACGCCGGTCCCGTCCGAGCCTGATCGCCCGCACGCCGACGCCCACGAGGACCACGCCCGCTCCGATCATCACCGAGGACACCGGCAGCGACGCAGCCAGAGCCACGCAGCCGATCGCTCCGAGCACCTGCAGCGGTTTCGGATACCGGCGCGCGGCCCCACCCTGCTGGAGCGCGGCGGCGTTCGCGACGAAGTAGTACAGCAGCACGCCGAACGACGAGAACCCGATCGCTCCGCGCAGGTCCGCGACGAGCACGACCGCCACCACGACCGCACCGGCGGCCAGCTGCGCACGCCGCGGGACGTGATGCCTCGGAGCCACGGCGGTGAGGGAGCGGGGGAGGTCGCGTTCCCGAGCCATGGCGAGCGAGGTGCGACCGATCCCGGAGAGAAGGGCGAGCAGCGCGCCGGTGGCGGCCGTAGCGGCGGCGATCCGCACGGCGGGCGCCGCG
Source organism: Microbacterium sp. 2MCAF23 (assembly GCF_052115565.1). Classification (NCBI taxonomy): domain Bacteria; kingdom Bacillati; phylum Actinomycetota; class Actinomycetes; order Micrococcales; family Microbacteriaceae; genus Microbacterium; species Microbacterium sp. 2MCAF23. Next base: position 57,760 of record NZ_JBFRGY010000006.1, read on the forward strand.
CGGGGCCAGCCGGCAGCGGTGACGACGTCGGCGAGGGGCGCGGATGAGCTCTCGGCTGCGCCGCCGAGCGTCAGCACGACCGCACCGCCGATGAGCACGTAGATGACGAGTGCGGACGCGAGTGCGATGCCGATCGCCCGCGGGATGGCGCGCGACGGGTCCCGCACCTCCTCGCCCATGGTCGCGATGCGCGCGTACCCGGCGAAGGCGAAGAACAGCAGCCCCGCGGCCTGGAGCACGCCGTAGGGGGAGCCACGCGGGAGGGGCGCGGGCGCGGCGTGCGGCAGTGCGGTCCCCGCGGCGGCCAGCACCACGATCAACCCGAGCAGGGTCACAGCCACGAGCACCTGGGTGACGCGAGCGGTGCGGGTCACCCCGACGCAGGTGACGGCGGTCAGGGCCGTGACCGCCGCGACCGCGACCGGCTTCTGCCACCCTGCCGGAGCCACGTACGCGGCGACAGTCATCGCCATGGCGGCGCAGCTCGCGAGCTTGCCGATCACGAAGCACCAGCCGGCGACGAAGCCCCACCACGGTCCGAGCTCCGCCCGTCCGTACGCGTAGGTGCCGCCCGAGACCGGGTGCACGGCCGCGAGCTGCGCGGACGAGGTGGCGTTGCAGAAGGCCACGATCCCCGCGAGGAGCAGCGCGATCAGCAGGCCCGATCCGGCCGCGCCGATCGCCGGGCCCCAGACTGTGAAGACTCCGGCACCGATCATGGATCGAGGCCGATCGCGACAGCATCGGCGAGGGTCAGGCGGCGCGCGAGGGGCATCCCGTCATCGTGGCACGCCGCGGTGAACGGCGGGTGCCGTGCCCTCCGGAAGCGGCAGCGAGATCACCGCGGGCGTCGCAGCGCAGAGGAAGAGCGTCTGCGTGCTGGCCACCAGGCGCGAGTGGTCGCGCACCGGATCCGCCGTGCCCGGATTGCGCAGATGCAGGGGGTGCGCGCCCCAGGACACCTGCACGCGGAGGCGGCTGCCCGCGACGAAGCGATGCGCGATCGGTGCGAGCGCGACCCGGACCCGGCGCGGCTCGCCGGGCGCGGCCTCCGGGGAGAGCCGCAGGTAGCCGTCGGTGACGGTGCGCGAGGTCCCCCGCGCGTCCACTTCGCACAGGCGCACGAAGACGTCGACCCGGGGATTCGTGGAGGCGAGCGTGAGCGCGATCTCCGCCGAGCCCATGACCAGCAGCGGATCCGGGAGCGGCTCGCCCGTGAACAGCAGCACGTCCTCGCGGCTCTCGCGACGTCGCTGATCGCGGCGCCCGGCGCTGAACGGATTGAGCGTGCGGCCGCCGGCATCGGGCGTGGGATCGGCGGGGTCGTAGCGAGACGTCAGCGCGCCCTCCGCGTGGGCGGTCCCCAGCGCGACGAGACGGCCGTCCGCGGTCAGCTCCACCGGATGCGGCGCGCTCGGCGGCGGCCAGTCGGCCAGATCCCGCCAGCCGCCGCCCCCGCTTATCTCGACGCGCACCGGGGCGGCCTCGGGCTCGCCCTCGAGGGCCTGCAGCGCCTCGCGCACCCCGATCACCGTGATCTCGGGAGCGCCGTGGATCCAGTCGCCCACGATCAGGCGCGTCCGTACGCCGGCCCCCTGCAGCGCGGCGTGGTCCTGCAGCTGGCCGACGAGGAAGAGGTCCTGCCACCCCGCCATGAGCGTGACGGGAGGCACCGCCGCGGGATCGGAGGCGAAGTGCAGCGGATCCCACCAGGGATCCCCGGGATCGCTGTGCTCGACCCAGTCGCGGAAGAACTGCGGGTTGTCGCCCAGCGCCGCGGGCACGGCCTGGGACGGCGGCACCGTGCGCGCTCCCCGTGCGAGGGCGCTGCGCGCTCGCAGCAGCCTCCACAGACGCGCCGGCAGCCGGCGCTCCTGCAGGCCGAGCGCGTACGCCCACGCGAGCGGCGTGTCGATCGAGAAGCCGCGACCGAGGTAGAGGATCGCCTCGTCGAAGCGCCGGGCCGACACCGCGATGCCCATCGCGTCGGGTCGGAGCGCGCCGTCGCAGTACGCCCACTGCGTCACCCCGAAGTAGCTGCCGCCCCAGGAGTGCACGAGACCCGTCGCCCACGGCTGTGCGCGCAGCCACCGCAGCGTCGCCTGCCCGTCGGCGGCCTCGTCGTGCAGAGGCCGGAAGTCGCCGCCGGAGCCGAAGGCGCCCCGGCAGCTCTGCACCACCACATGATGCCCGCGTTCGGCGAGGAAGCGCGCCACGGCGGCGACGCCGTTCCGGTCGTACGGCGTGCGGATGAGCACCGTGTGCGGGCCCGCGTCCTCGGCCGCCCAGTGATCGGTGAGCAACGGGACGCCGTCTTCCGCGGGCACCGCGATGCCGGAGGTCCGGCGCACGCCCGCGTGGGTCCGCGGCGGCATGCCGGGAGCCGAGCGCAGCCGGCGGTATTCGGCGCGCGCCGTCCAGGGGAGCCGATCGTCCCTCCTCATCGCACGGCCTTGACCCGGGTGACGGCGAAGGCCGCGAACAGCGCCATCACGACCGCACCCGCGTAGAGCGCCACGAAGTTCTCACCCGTGGGCGAGCCGATGCGCGTCACGAAGAAGGCGAACACCGGCACTAGGATGCCCGGGAGCAGGTAGGCGAGCGCCACGATGCCGAGGTCCTTGCCGGCGTCCTCGGTCGAAGGCAGGCACTCGGTCATGAGCGCGACGTCGGCGGCGATGTAGGCCCCCTGCCCGGCGCCGACGATCGCGATCCCGATCAGGAAGAAGGCGACGTCGCCCACCGCGACGGCGACGACGAGTCCGACTGCGCTCGTGAGCGCTCCGATCACGACGGTCGGCTTGCGTCGTCCGGTGCGGTCCGAGATGACGCCGAAGACGAACGCCAGCACGAGGTTCATGATCGTGAACGCCGCCGTGGCCTGCGTCTGGACGGCCGCGATCTGCGCCGGGTCTTCGATGCCGAAGCGGCTGGAGATCGTGAGGTAGAGGTAGCTCGTCACCGACACGATGGAGGCGGTCATGAAGAAGCGGCAGATCCAGGCCCACGCGAAGTCGGGGTAGCGGCGCGGGCTCAGCCAGAACGTCTCGATCACCCCGCGCCCGTCGAGCGGTGCCGCGGGAACCGTGCGGTGCAGGTCGCGCAGGGCGAAGAAGAGGGTGCTCGCGAGCACGACGGCGATGCCGCCCGGGATGAGGAAGATTCCGATCTGTCCCGTGCCCGCGACAGTGCCGGCCAGCGCGACGCCGCCGAAGATGCCCACGGTGGTGGCGGCGCCCGTTACGGCGGACATGATCGCACGGATGCGGCGGCGGATCTGGTCGGCGAAGAGCGTGTGGATCGTCATCGACACGGCGCCCCACCCGACCAGCACGAGCACCGCGCCCGCGCCGAGCAGCAGGAGCGAGGTGGCGAACGCCTGCAGAAGGTAGCCGATCGCGGCGATGAGCACGCCCGCCGCGATCCAGGGGCGGCGGATGCCGAGGCGGGAGAGCGAGCGGTCGCTGAGGCGCCCGAAGATCGGGGTGGTGACGAGGATCGCCGCGCCGCCTGCAGTCAGCACGATGCTGAGGTTGCCCGTCGCCTGGTCGGGATCCCACTCCTTGAGGAGCTGCGGCACGGCGACGCCGGCCACGCCCTGGGCGATGCCGGTCGCGAGCCAGGTGAGGACGAACGCAATCCAGAACCACCAGGTCTGGCGCTCGCCGGGTACGGCGTCGTCGCCGGGCGAGGGCGCGGACGGCAAGGGGATCACGGGATCTGCGGCATGGGTGGACATCATCGTCTCCCTCTCGGGTCGGTGGTCGGGTGCGGGGGTTCGGACGCGTAGGCGGCAGCGAGCTCGGCGACGAACGCATCGCGCCAGTCGCGGGCGCCCTGCCAGGCGGTGAGTCCGGGGGAGCCGTGCACGTGGCCCGCGCCGATGCGGAGGGTCACGGGGACGTCCGCGTCCTGCAGGGCGCGGGCATAGGCGACGGCGCCGTCGCGGAGCGGATCGAACTCGGCGGCGAGGATGAGCGCCGGAGCGAGGCCCCGATGATCGGCGGCGTCGAGCGGCGAGCACTCCGCCAGCGGGGCGCCCGCGCGGTAGATGCCGGCGAGCAGTTCGGCGCCGTCCATGCCGGAGGCTCGTCGTCGCCGCGCGGAGAGGCCGCTGAGGGGGCGCAGCGTGGCGGGCAGCACCTCGAGCGCCTGATGGTGCAGTCGGCGGCCCGCATCCCTCTCCCGGAGGGCGGCGGAGGCCGCGATCGTGGCTCCGGCGGAGTTGCCTCCGATGCCGAGGCGGTCCGGGTCGATGCCCAGCTCGCCCGCCCGCGCGCGCAGGTCGGCGAGGGCCGCGACGGCGTCGTCGACGGGGGCGGGGAACGGGTGCTCCGGCGCGAGGCGGTACTCGAGCGACACGATCTGCACCGCGGAGCGCAGGGCGCGGTCCGCCGTGGTGCTCTCGTTGAGGACCTCGTCGATCGTGCCCACGATCCAGCCTCCGCCGTGCAGCCACAGCATGGTCGGGAGAGGGTCGGACGAGCCCGCAGGGCGGAACCGCCGGGCGCGGAGAGGTCCGGCGGCGCCGGTGAGCCGCAGCTCCTCGGCCTCCACGCTCGGGGGAGTCGGTTCCGTGAACTCGGCGGCCAGCCGATCGCTCAGGATCCTGGCCGCCCGACGATGCGCGGCGGGATCGGGCGAGTCGTAGTCCGGCAGGTCGACGACGATCTCCTCGATCCGGCGGAGCCAGGCCCGCACCGGCGCGTCGAGCGCGAGCGTGTCGGCGGTGCTCATGAGTCCGCCCGCAGCCGACGCAGCTCGGTCACGATCAGGCGGTGGGCGACGTCGGCGGCCGGGACGAATCCGGTCGCGCCCAGGGAGCCGTGGGTCTGGCCGACGAACCGCACGGCGGTGACGTCGACCCCGGCGTCGGAGAGCGCCCTGGCGTACGCCTCGCCGTCGCCGCGGAGGGGATCGAGCTCGGAGGTGATGATGAGCGCCGGGGGAAGGCCGGCGTGGGAGTCGGCGAGCAGCGGCGAGGCGTACGGGTCTCGGGCCGCCTTCGCGTCGTCGCCGACGTACTGACGCACCAGCACCCGGCCGGCCCTGCGCACGATGACGCCGGGCATCCCCGCGCTGACGCCGCGCGCGTCGGCGTGCCCGATGGTGAGGTCGAGCGCCGGGTTCTCCAGCAGCTGCAGAGCGATCGGGTGCGCCGCCCGGTCGCGGTTCATGAGCGTCACCGCCGCGGCCAGGTCGCCTCCGGAGGACGCGCCGCCTACGGCGAGCCGGTCGGCGGATCCGCCCAGCTCCTCCGCGTGCGCCCAGGCCCATTCCCAGGCGCTCCAGCACTGCTCCGGCTGGGTGGGGAAGCGCTGCTCGGGCGCGTGGGCGTAGTCCGTGGCGACGATGATGATCCCCGCGTCGCGCGCCCGCTCGCGGAACCGTGCGTCCCACGAGACCCAGTCGATCCCGGCGATCGTGAAGCCTCCGCCGTAGAAGTACACGAGGATCGGGAGTCCCGCGCCCTGCGGGGCCGGTTCGGAGCCGGGCCAGTAGACGCGCACCCGCACATCGGGGTGGCCGGCGACGGGCACGGTGTGCTCCGCGGCGGCGGTGTCGAGGGGCAAGATCCCCAGGGCCGCGCTGACCGTGGTGTCGTTCTCACCGGCGACGCGGCGCCGCCCCGCGGGATCGCTCGGCTCGGGCGCGAGAAGAGCGGCGGTCCTCGCCTCATGCGCCGCGACGGCGCGGTCGAGCATCGGACGGCGGTAGCGGGAGCCTCTCGGCATCGGTCATCTCCTTCGACGGGCTGCGGACTAGTCTGAGCAATCGAAGAACTTCGATGAAGAGGGGATCCGAGCGATGCGCGCACGTCCGGGAAGGGTCACGATCTACGACGTCGCCGCGCGTGCCGGGGTGAGCATCTCGACAGTCTCGCTGGCGGTGAGCGCGCCGCACCGGGTGCGCCCGGAGACGCGCGAGCGGATCGTCGCGGCCGCCACCGCGCTCGGCTACCGGATGACGCAGGGGCGCCGTATCGGCGCATCCCGGATCGCGGTCGCCGCCCCCTTCACGAGCTACCCCTCCTACCTGCGCCGGCTCTCGGGGATGCTGCGGCGGGCGCGCGACGTCGCGGTCGACATCATCCCCTACGACCTGGATTCGGCGGCCGCGGCCGATGAGCCGCTGCTGGACGTGCTGCCGGCGCGCACCGACGCGTCGGGGCTCATCGTCATGGGCGTGCCTCTCGGCGGCGCCGCCCGCCGTGCGAGCAGAGCGGCGAGGATCCCGGTCGTCTACGTGGACGTCGTGCCGGCGAAGGGCGAGATCGGCGGCCCCGTCGTCCTCGTCGACGACCGGGACGGAGGCGAGCAGATCGGCCGCCACCTCGTCGGGCTCGGGCATCGCACGGCGCTGTTCGTGCACGAGCCGCAGCGCTCGCCGGCCTACGTGTCGGCCGGCATGCTGCGCATCGAGGGGCTGCAGCGTCACGTCTCTGTGGTGCCCGCGGCGGTGGACGGGCCGGCCGAGATCGACGAGCGGGTGCTGCAGGCCGCGCGCGATGCCGGGGCCACCGCCGTCGTCGCGAATCACGACCGGTTCGCGGCCGCCGTCCTCGACCTGCAGCGCTCCCGGCCGGAGAGCGAGAGACTGCCCGTCATCGGCTACGACGACGGCGAGCTGGCCGAGGGGCTCGGCCTGACCACCGTGCGGCAGCCGTTCGAGGAGAGCGGCCGCACGGCGCTGGAGCTCGCGCTCGGCCTGGTCGCGGGCACCTCGGGCGCACGGGACACCGTGCGCCTCGCGCCGACGCTGGTCGAGCGGGCCTCGAGCCTGCGCGGGGTCACACCCGGGCGGCCGTGATCCGTTTCTTCTCCCGCACGTACACCTCGCGGCGCACGCGCGCCACGACCTCGCCATCGCGGTCGGTGATCTCGGTCTCGAACCATTCGAGCACCTTCGCGCCGCCGGCGGCGCGCGTCCGGATCTCGGCGACGCGCTCCGGCGGCACGTGGAAGCGTGCGGTGAGCACGCCGCGGCCTGGCTTGACGAACTCGATCTCACCGCGGGTGTCCCAGACCACGTAGTCGCGGCCCAGCTGGTGCATGACGAGCATGAAGAAGTACGGATCCGTCATCGCCTGCATGGATCCGCCGAACGCGGTCTTCACATAGTTGCGGGTGAAGACGTTCACGTGCAGCTCCACCGTCGCCCGCGTCCAGTCCGCGCTGAAGCCGCGCACCCTGATGCCGCTGAACAGGTTCGGGATCCACAGGCTCATGCCGACGGCCAGACGGCGGGGTGTGACGCGCATGCAGCCAGTCTTCCCGGGGTGCGCCGCAGGAAGGGAATCGACTGGATCTCTTCCACAATTGATCTAGTTGACATAGAATAACTGCACAGGAGGTGAGTCGGATGCTGATCCGTATCGATGCCGACAGTGCGCAGCCGCTGTTCGCGCAGATCGCGGCGTCCGTGCGCGCCGAGGTGCTCGCCGGACGCCTGCGTCCTGGCGACCGGCTCCCTGCCGCCCGTGAGCTGTCCGAGGCGGTCGACGTGAACGTGCACACCGTGTTGCGGGCGTACCAGGAGCTGCGGGACGAGGGGCTCGTCGACCTGCGCCGAGGGCGCGGCGCCGTGCTCTCCGCCTCTGCCGCGCCCCTCGCCGACCTCGCCGAGGACATCGGGGCGCTCGTCCGTCGCGGTGCAGTCCTGGGGATCAGCCCCGCGACGCTCGCCGCGTTGATCGCCGCCCAGGAATGAGGAGGATCCATCATGAACGCACGTTCCGCTCCTGCCGTGCAGGACGTGACCGCGATCCCGGAGCGCGACCTGCGCCGGGCGCGCCTGCTCGCGGTCTGCCTCGGCGCCGTGGTGCCGCTCGTGCTCTCCGGCGTCGTGCTGGCCCTGGTCCTCGTGTGGCTGCCTGAGTTGCCGTCGCCCGCCGCCACGCACTGGGGCCCGTCGGGCGTCGACGGCTTCGGACCGCCGGCGACCTTCGTCTGGCTGACGATCCTGCTCGGCTTCGCGCTGCCCGCGGCGCTCACGATCACGACCGTGATCGGCGTGCGCGACCACTGGGGCGGTGGCGCGAGACTCCTCGTGGGCATGGCTCTGGGCATCTCCGGGCTCAGCGCCGTGATCAATCTCGGCGCGGTCGGCACGCAGCGCGGTCTCGCCGATGCGAAGCACGCCGACGACCTCGGCGGCCTCATGCTGCTCGGATTCGGCGCGTTCGTCGTGCTGATCGGCATCGGCTGGCTGCTGCAGCCGCACATCCGCCCCGCTCCGGCCGCGCCGCTGCAGCCGGCCCACGTCGCCGCGATCACCCAGGGCGAGCGGGTGGTGTGGCTCGCCACCGCGTCGTTGTCTCGCCGGGCGATGATCCTCATTTCACTGCTCGTGGTGGTCGTCGTCGGTCTCACCGCGTTCATGGCGATCCGGTTCACCGACCGGATGTGGGTGCCGATTCTGACGCTCGTCCTCATCGGCGGCGCCTTCGCGTCGTCCGCGTCGTTCCGGGTGCGCGTCGGTCCGGACGGCTTCTCTGTGCGGTCGCAGATCGGCTTCCCCCGCGTGCACGTGCCGCTCGACGAGGTCGTCTCGGTGCGCGCCGTGGACTGCAATCCGTTCGGAGAGTTCGGCGGCTTCGGCTGGCGCCTCGGTCTGGACGGCCGGACCGGGATCGTGCTGCGCCGTGGTCCCGCGATCGAGGTCGAGCGCCGGGGCAAGCGCCCGCTGGTCGTCACCGTCGACGGAGCGGCGGTCGGCGCCGCCGTGCTGCAGGCCTACCTGGACCGCGACGCGTCGTCCGAGACCACCCCACCCGACGGCGGAGCGGCCGACGGCGGGAGCAGATCATGAGCGCCGGCCTCGATGGCACGGCCCAGGCGAACGGCGCGGATGCGGAGCTCTCGGCCGACGTCCCGGTGCGCATCGGCCTCGGCGCGATCGTCGCCTATGTCGTGCTGGCCTGCGGGTTGGCATGGCTGGTGGCGCTGCCGCTGTGGCTCGGCGACGGGCTGAAGGAGCCGTATGCCGTGCCGCTGATGTCGGTGATGATGTACACGCCGGCCGTCGCGGTCGTGCTCGTGCTGCTCGTGCTCCGGCCGGTCCCGAAGGGGCGACGGCTGCGGTTCCTCGGCATGTGGCCGCTGCGCCCGGCGAGACGCGTCGTCTGGATGAGCGCGATCGGCCTGCTGGTGCCGCCGCTGCTGGTGCTGGTGTCGACCGTGGTCGCGGTGCTGTGCGGCTGGCTTCGGGTCGACCTCGTCGGCTTCTCGGGCTTCACCCACCTGCTGGCGGCCAAGGTGCCCGCAGGCACCCCGCTGCCCCCGGCCGCCGTGCTGATCGCCGCGCAGGCGGCCAGCATCCCGGTCGCGGCCGCCACGATCAACGCCGTCGCGGCGTTCGGCGAGGAGCTCGGCTGGCGCGGTTTCCTCGTGCCGGCGCTGCGCCGCTACGGCACCGGGACCTCCCTGCTCGTCAGCGGCGTGATCTGGGGCCTGTGGCATGCGCCGATCATCCTGCTGGGCTACGACTTCGGCCGCGCCGACGCCACCGGAGTGCTCTTCATGATCGGCGGATGCGTGGTGTGGGGCGTGCTGCTGGGCTGGCTGCGCCTGCGTTCCGCGTCGATGTGGCCCGCGGTGTTCGCCCACGGCGCGCTCAACGCGTCCGCGGCCATGTACCTGTGGTTCTTCGCCTGGGGAAGCACGGCCGATCCGGTGCTCGTCCTGCCGCTCGGCGTCGCCGGCTGGATCGTCGGCGCGGTGGTCATCTTCGTCCTGGTCCTCACCGGGCAGTTCCACCGGCAGCCGGCGCTCGCCGCCGACCGGCCGCGGACGATGCCGGCCCCGTTGCCGGAGCCTCCCGTCGACAACCCGCGCACCGCCGGGACGGATCCGGCCGCGGCGACCGGATCGGAGCCGGAACGGTCTTGATCGCGGGGTCCTGAGGCGCGAAGCTGAGCGCATGGCTCAACCGAACCTCGCGAACTGGCGTGCCGCAGACGACTATCTGTCCGAGACCCTGGTCGGGCACGACCCTGCCCTCGAGGCCGCTCTGGCCGCGCAGCAGGCGGCGGGGATGCCCGCGATCGAGGTGGCGCCGGTCAGCGGCAAGCTGCTGAACCTGCTGGCCCGGATCGCGGGTGCGCGCCGGGTGCTCGAGATCGGCACGCTCGGCGGCTACTCGACGATCTGGATGGCGCGGGCGGTGGGAGCCGGCGGCCGCGTCGTGACGATCGAGGCGGAGCCGGACAACGCCGCGGTCGCGCGCGCGAGCATCGACGCCGCGGGCGTGGGGGAGCGGGTCGAGATCCGTCTCGGGCGTGCCGCGGAGGTGCTGCCGGCGCTGGAGGACGACGAGCCGTTCGATCTGATCTTCATCGATGCCGACAAGGAGTCGAACACGATCTATCTGGACTGGGCCGCGCGGCTCGGCCGACCGGGATCCGTGGTGGTGGTGGACAACATCGGCCGCGACGGCGACATCGTCGATCCTGCTTCGGCCGACTCCATGGTGGTCGGCACGCGCGAGGCGCTGGAGATGCTCGGCCGCGACCCCCGCTTCGACGCGACGGCGCTGCAGACGGTCGGTGTGAAGGGCTGGGATGGCGTAGCGATCGCCCTCGTGGTGTGACGCCGCCTGCGCGGGCCCGTCGCCGTGACCGAGTGGCCCCGCATCCGGACACACCCACGCCGGGCCGTGCGGATGCCGGTGTCACGGGTCACAATGGACGCGTGACGCAACCGGTGGGTCTGGGTGGGCGGCCGATGACGCCGCCACCCGGCGTGCCCGCCGAGGAGCGCCTCATCGCGCGGTTCCATCCGCATGCGCGGCACCTGTTCTGGTCGGCGCTCGTGCTCATCGTCGTCGCCGGCGCGACCGGGTACTTCACGAGCAACCTCCCGGCGCCGATCGCCGGATGGGCGAAGGACTGGATGCTGTGGGCGGCGGCCGGGGTACTGGTGCTGATGCTCGTGGTGGCCCCGTTCCTCACGTGGCTGTCGCGACGGGTCACGATCACGACCCGTCGGGTGATCGTGCGCGACGGGATCGGATCCCGCAACAGCACCGAGATGTCGCACGCCCGCGGATACACGATCACGGTGCGGCGCGGACCCCTGCAGCGTCTCGCCGGAGCCGGCACGATCCTGCTCTCGAACGGCGTGGATGCACCGCTGCGGATCCGCGACGTCCCGAATGTCGCGTTGGTGCAGGAGACCCTGGCGGACCAGGTCGAGGTGGGGCAGATCCTCGCGCACCGCGACGCCCAGGCCGCTCAGAACCCCTTCAGCGTCTGACACGACCGAGGCGCAACGCCCTGCGCTCTCGGCGGCGGCGATGATGGCTCGCCCGGTACGGAAGAATGGATCCCGAGGAACGGAGATCCGATGGCGTTGCGTGTGGGTGTGATCGGCGGCGGACAGCTGGCGCGGATGATGATCGCCCCGGCGGTCGAACTGGGTATCGACATCCGGGTGCTCGCGGAGGACGAGGGCATGTCGGCGCAGTTGGCCGCGACCGCCGTGGGCGACTACCGCGACCTCGACACCGTGCGCCGGTTCGCGGCGGACGTCGACGTGATCACCTTCGACCATGAGCACGTGCCGCAGGAGGTGCTTCGGGCCCTGGTCGCCGACGGCGTCGCCGTGCACCCCGGGCCCGACGCGCTGCGCTTCGCGCAGGACAAGCTCGACATGCGCGCCCGCCTCGCTGAGCTCGGCGCGCCCCAACCCGACTGGGCGCGCGTCGCCGATGCCGCGGACCTGCAGGCGTTCCTGGACGCGCACGGCGGTAGCGGCGTCGTGAAGACGCCTCGCGGCGGCTATGACGGCAAGGGCGTGCGGGTGGTGTCCGCAGCCGACGAGGCGGCGGACTGGTTCTCGGCCCTCGCCGAGGGTGACGCCCTGCTCGTCGAGGAACTCGTGCCGTTCGTGCGCGAGCTCGCACAGCAGGTCGCGCGGCGACCGAACGGCGAGTCCGTGTCGTACCCCGTCGTGGAGACCGTGCAGAAGGGCGGGGTCTGCGCCGAGGTGATCGCCCCTGCACCGGGAGTCGACGCGGAGCACTTGGCGGAGGCAGCCCGGATCGGCCGGGAGATCGCCGAAGGGCTGGACGTGACCGGCATGCTCGCGGTCGAGCTGTTCCAGACCGAGGACGGCCGGATCCTCGTGAACGAGCTGGCCATGCGCCCGCACAACAGCGGCCACTGGAGCCAGGACGGCGCGGTGACCGGGCAGTTCGAGCAGCACCTGCGCGCCGTCGCCGACCTGCCGCTTGGGGAGACGACTCCGCACGCCGACTGGTCCGTCATGATCAACATCCTCGGCGGTCCCGAGTACGGGGGCATGCTCGACCGCGTCCCTGCCGCGCTCGCCGCGAGCCCGCACGCCAAGGTGCACACTTACGGCAAGGCCCCGCGCCCCGGACGCAAGGTCGGTCACGTGAACGCGAGCGGATCCGATCTCGACGCGGTGCTCGCCGAGGCCCGGGGCGCCGCGGCCGCATTCTCCTGAGAAACCGGGAGAGCGGCCTGAGCGGACGCCTTCCGGCGTTCTCGCCGGCCAGGGCGCGCCGCAGCGGGGTTCTCACAGGCCCCGCCCGTAGCCTGTACGGGTGACTGGGACACTGCACGCATCCGCCGCGCCCCTCGTCGGCGTGGTCATGGGATCAGACTCCGACTGGCGCGTGATGAGCGCCGCCTCCGAGGCGCTGACCGAGTTCGGCATCCCGCACGAGGTCGAGGTCGTCTCCGCGCACCGCACGCCGGAGAAGCTGCACCGCTACGGCACCGAGGCGCGTGAGCGCGGGCTCAAGGTCATCATCGCGGGAGCCGGGGGAGCCGCCCACCTGCCGGGCATGCTGGCCTCGGTCACGGCGCTGCCCGTGATCGGCGTACCCGTCCCGCTCGCCTACCTCGACGGCATGGACTCACTCCTGTCGATCGTGCAGATGCCCGCCGGCATCCCGGTCGCCACCGTCTCGATCGGCGGTGCGCGCAACGCGGGTATCCTCGCCGCGCGCATCCTGGGAACCGCGGATCCGGCCCTGGCCGACCGCGTCGAGTCGTACGCCCGCGACCTCGAGGCTCAGGTCGAGGAGAAGAACCGGCGGCTGAAGGACAGCCTGTGACCCAGATGCTCACCCGGCCCGGCGGGGTCTCCGCGCAGAGTGCGGGGCTGATCCGCACCCGCCCGATGCGCGATCCCGATTTCGGCTCGCCGGAGGTGATGACCCGCCGCGGATGGTGGCTGGTCGTGTTGAACGTGCTGATCCCCGGATCCGCGCAGGTGCTCGCGGGCAACCGCAGGCTCGGTCGATTCGGACTCGGCGCGACCCTGGCGATGTGGGCCCTGGTGATCGTGGGAGCGCTGACCGCGCTGCTCTGGCATCAGGCGCTGCTCTGGTTCACGGTCGGCGGCGGCTGGGTGAGCTGGATCGTGCTGAGCCTCATCCAGGTCCTGTGCTTCGCCTACATCGTGCTGTGGATCGTGCTGACCTTCGACGCGCTGCGCTTGGTGCGCCTGGTGCGCACCAGGAATTACGCGAAGATCGCGATCCCGCTGGTGGCGGTGCTGGTGCTGGGCCTGTGCGGCAGCGCCACGGCGTCCGCCGCGAACATCGTCGGATCCAGCCGCAACGCCATCAGCACGCTGTTCGGCTCGGGCGGGCCGAGCCTGCCGCCGAGCGACGGCTATTACAACGTGCTTCTGCTGGGCGCCGACAGTGGGCTCGGACGCGACTCGATGCGCTACGACAGCATCTCCGTGGTTTCCGTCAACGCCGAGACCGGCAAGACCACGATCTTCGGCATCCCGCGCGACATGCCCCACGTGCCGTTCGCGCCGGGACCGATGCACGACCTGTACCCGGACGGCCTGCAGGCGCACGACGACGAGGAGTGCGGCTGGGGGAGCGGCATCAACCAGCTCACCAATGCGGTCGAGACCTGCCACACAGGTCCGTCGCTCTACCCTGAGGCCACCAAGCACGGATCCCGTCCTGCGGTCGAGGCCACCAAGGATGCGGCCGAGGGCGTGCTCGGCATCAAGATCCCGTACTACGTGTTCCTCGACATGAACGACTTCGCGAAGCTCATCGACGCGCTCGGCGGCGTCGACATCAACGTCAAGGAACGGCTGCCCGAGGGCAACGTCCCGGAGTGGGGCGGTCCCGACAACGCCGAGGAATGGGCGACGGGCTGGATCGAGGCCGGCCAGCAGCACATGAACGGCGACACCGCTCAGTGGTACGCGCGCTCCCGTTACACGACGAGCGACTTCGACCGGATGCGTCGCCAGCGCGAGCTGCAGGATGCGCTGCTGAAGCAGTTCACGCCGCAGAACGTGCTCACGCACTTCAACGAGATCGCCGCGGCGGGCACGTCGGCGGTCGACACCGACCTGCCGCAGGACAAGCTGCCGGAGTTCTTCGACCTCATGGTGAAGGCGAAGCAGCAGAAGCTCACCACGATCGATCTCACCCCGGCGAACGGTGTCGACGAGCTCGAACCGGACTGGAACGCGATCCACGCGATGGTCAAGGCGGCGCTGCACCCGGAGCCGTCACCAACGCCGACCGGCTGATCCCGCGCTCTGTGGAGCGCCTCAGGAACCGCCCGGCGGCTCCCGGATAGGGTCGGAGCATGGCTGTGCTGCGGGTTGTGATGGACCAGGCGAACGACGTCGTCGACGCCGATCAGGCCGAGGCCGCCCGTTCCCTGATGCGGGGGCTGGCGGCGACCGCGCCGCCGAAGTGCACCGTCGAGGCGATCGTGCCGGGTGGCGGTTCCGAACCCGCCGTCGACGGCGCGGACTCCGAGCACCGCCTGATGCTGGCGCGTCGCGAACTCGGCGCCGCCTGGCAGCTCGGCGTGGTCGCGGGCGTCGGCGGAGGCATGATCCACGCGCCCACGCTCTTCGCCCCTCTCGCCAAGCACGACAGGGCCAACGACTATGACCAGACCGTCGTCACGGTGTGGGACCTGCGCGCCTGGGCCGCGCCCGAGCAGCTCTCCCGGGCGAGCGCGCTCTGGCAGCGCAGCATGCTCAAGCGCGCCGTGAAGCACGCCGATGCCGTCGTCGTGCCCACGCACGCGATGGCCGAGCAACTCGCCGCCCTCGGCAGGTTCGGGGACCGCATCCGGGTGATCCCCGGTGCCGCGCCGGAGGGCTTCGCCATCCCGCTCGACGCAGGGCCCCGCCGCACCGAGCTCGGCGCGCCGGCGCGCTACGTCGTCGCCACGGGCACGGCGGAGACGCTCGCGCCCGTCTTCGCCGCGGCGGTCGACAGCGACGCGGACGCCTTCGTGCTGGATGCGCCGGAGGGATCCGCCGCCGCATTCGCCGAGGCCGCCGCGGCTGCGGGCCTCGCGGCGCCCCGTGTGCACGTGCTGGGGCAGTTGGACACGCCGGATCGGGCTGCGCTGCTGGCCGGTGCGCTCGCCTTCACGTCGGCGGATCCCGCGCCGGTCTGGCCCTGGCGGCTGGTCGAGGCGCTCGCACTCGGCGTGCCGGTGATCGCAGCGGAGAGCGGCGTACACCGCGACGTGCTCGCCGAGGGCGGTCTGCTCGTGCCTCCGGACGGATTCACGGACGCCCTACGTGATGCGGCGGGAGGGGGCGCGCGCCGCCTGTCCGTGCTCGCGGCAGACCGTTCGAGGGCCTACTCCTGGAACGGGTCGGCGGAGCGGGTCTGGACATTGCACGCCGAGTTGTGACGACGCAGACACCGCGGAGGTCCCCTCGAGCGGCGGTCTCTGCGTTCGAACCGCGATTTTCCGCGGAACTGTGCGTGTCCCGAGTTCGATCCGCGCACGGATCCCGCAGAATATCACCATGACTGGACATGCCCCGGGTCCTGTGCGCGCTCACGCGTCCCGACGCTGGATGATCGGCATGCTCGCCATCGCCGCCGTCTTCCTCGCCGTTCTGGTCCCGACGGTCGCCGACGCGGCGCCTGCCGTCGCAGCCCCGCCGTCGACATCAGTCGTCGCAGCCGGGGGGAGCGGCACGTCCGCTGCGACATCGGTCCGTCCGATGACGTTGGATGGATGGAACGCGGGCAACATCATCAGCGATGCCGTGTTCACGAACAAGTCGACGATGTCGGCGGATCAGATCCAGGCGTTCTTCAACGCCAAGGTCCCGTCCTGCCAGAGCGGATACACCTGCCTCAAGGACTTCCGGGTCACCTCGCAGAACCGACCGGCCGACTCCTACTGCCAGGGTTACACCGGGGTCGCGAACGAGAGCGCGGCGAGCATCATCTACCGCGTCTCGCAGTCGTGCAACATCAATCCGCAGGTGCTGATCGTGATGCTCCAGAAGGAGCAGGGCCTGGTCACCCACACCTGGCCGAGCGGCTGGCGCTATGACAGTGCTCTCGGGCAGGGCTGCCCGGATGATGCTCCGTGCGACCCGACATATGTCGGCTTCTTCCAGCAGATCTACGGCGCCGCGCGCCAGATGCAGATCTACATGGAGGGTCGCTGGTTCACCTGGTATGCGCCGGGCAACACCTGGAACATCCTGTACAACCCCAACACCGCGTGCGGCAGCGGACCGGTCTACATCGCGAACAAGGCGACATCGGCTCTGTACTACTACACCCCGTATCAGCCCAATGCCGCCGCGCTGCGCGCGGGCTACGGCGAGGGCGACTCCTGCGGGGCGTACGGCAACCGCAACTTCTACAACTACTTCACCGACTGGTTCGGATCGACCCAGGGGGGCTCGTCGGCCAACAACCCGACGGGGAACATCGAGAGCGTCAGTTCCGTGCCCGGTCAGATCCGGGTCACGGGCTGGGCGCTCGACCCGGACACGTCCGACTCCATCGACGTGCACGTGTACGTGAACGGGGTGGGATACCCGTCGACAGCGAAGCTGGCTCGTCCGGACCTGGCGCCGTTCTTCCCGAAGCTCGGCATCAACCACGGCTTCGACATCTCGGTGCCGCCTACGGTGTGGGGCGCTGCGGACGTCTGCGTCTACGGGATCAACCGGGGTGCGGGGACGAATCAGCTGTTCGGATGCACCACGGTCACGTCGTACGGTGGGTCGCCCATCGGAACGATCGACTCTCTGACCTCTGGTCCCGGCACCGTCAGCGTTCGAGGATGGGCCTTCGATCCTGACACCAAGGATCCCATCGCTGTGCACGTGTACGTCGGGGGAGCGGGCTATCCCACCACGGCGAACCAGCAGCGCACGGACGTCGGTGCGGCCTTCCCCGTGTACGGATCCGCGCACGGATATCAGAGCACCGTCACCGCGCCGGCGGGCTATCAGACCGTCTGCGTGTACGGGATCAACGTCGCTTCCGGGAGCAACGTGCTGCTCATGCCCTGCCGACAGATCTTCGTGCCGCCTGCGACCGATCCGGGAACGGCGCCGATCGGGCGCGTCGACGCCTTCCTCGTCAAGGGCGACCAGGTGACGGTCGCCGGGTGGACTCTGGACCCCGACACGAACGCATCGATCCCGGTGCACGTCTATGTGGGTGCATCCGGGGCGGCCTATCAGGCCAACCTGAGTCGCGGAGACATCGCGGCCGCCTTCCCGGGCTACGGCGACGCGCACGGGTTCGCGGTGCAGCGCACTCTGCCGCCGGGCGGAGCACAGGTCTGCGCATACGGCATCAACAACGGCCGTGGAGCCAACACGATGCTGGGCTGCCAGTTCGTCGCCCCGACGCTCTCGCAGCAGCCGTTCGGGAACTTCGAGTCCGCGGTGGCCGTGAGCGGCGGCGTGCAGGTCAGCGGGTGGGCGATCGACCCAGACACCACTGCTCCGATCGCCGTGCACTTCTACATCGACGGCGTCGGCGTGCCGCGGATGGCGGACCAGCCGCGACCGGATGTGGGGGCGGCTTATCCGTCCGCAGGCGCACAGCACGGGTTCTCCACGATGATCCCGGCAGGGCCCTCGAGCCATACGGTCTGCGCCTATGCGATCAACGACGCGCCGGGCAACAACCCGCTCCTGGGGTGCCGTTCGTTCTAGACGGAGTGCGATCGGTAGCATTGTCCTTCGCCATGTCGTCGTGAGGAGCGGTCCGTGAAGTCAGCCCGATCAGCCCTCTGGGGGATCGTCTCAGCACTGGCGATCTTCCTTTCGCTCGGGGCCTGGTCGCTTGCCTCTCCGGTGGGATCCTCGCCGGATGACAACTTCCACCTCGCCAGCATCTGGTGCGGTCAGGGAGAGCGGGAAGGCCTGTGCGAGAAGGGCGACAAGGAGCCTTGGCGCCTGGTGCCCCATGAGCTGTCCATCGGTCTCTGCTATGTCGCGCAGCCCAGGACGACCGGCAAGTGCACTCAGGAGCACTTGGTCGTCACGGACGATATGGTGCCGACGAAGAACGTCAACTCCAAGGGCCTCTATCCCCCCGGCTACTACTGGATCTACTCGTTCTTCGTGACCCCGAACGTCGCCGTCACGACGCTCGCGATCCGGCTCACGAACGCGGCGCTGTTCGCAGTCCTGATGGTCGCGACGTGGTTCGCCCTGCCAAGTCGTCTGCGCCCTGTCCTCGGCTGGGCGAGCGCCGTGACCGTCGTGCCGCTCGGCATGTTCCTCATCGCATCGATCAATCCGAGCTCCTGGGCGATCACCTCCTTGGCGGTGCTCTTCCCGAGTGTGCTCGGATTCCTGCAGACCAGCGGGAAGCGGAGGATCGTTCTCGGCGTGTTGTCGGCCCTCGCCGCGTTGATGGCGTTCAGTTCTCGCGGCGATGCCGCGACCTACGCCGCCGTCTCCGTCCTCGCGGCGATGGTGCTCGCATTCCGCGCCGACCGGTCCTTCCTCAAACGGGCGATACTGCCTGCGATCATCATGATCGCTGCAGGGATCGCGACGCTCTCGGCGGGCCAGGTGGGCAGTGCGCTGGGCGGCCTCAGCACGACGGAGCCCGTCGGGTCCCCGGCGATGCTGGTCGTGCAGAACCTGCTCAACCTGCCGTCGCTCATCGCGGGTGCTTTCGGACAGACGTGGGGACTGGGCTGGCTCGAGACCATGATGCCCCCGCTCGTCTGGGCCTTCGTGATCTTTGTGGTGGCCGGAACCGTGTTCACTGCTCTGAGATGGCAGGGGTGGCGGAAGGCGCTGGCGCTCGCAGGAGTGGGTGCGACCCTGGTCGTGGTCCCGATGTACATCCTGGTGAGTTCGGGCGTCCTTGTGGGTTCTCAGGTCCAGCCGCGCTACCTGCTGCCGCTGCTCGTCGTGTTCGTGGCGGTGGCGCTCGCCCCGTCCCAGGACGCGACGCCGTCCGCACGAGTCGGGCAGCGCTTGAGCGCGATGCAGATCATCGTCGGCGGTGTGCTGCTGGTCACCGCGAACGCCGTTGCGCTCCTGTTCACGATGCGCCGCTATGTCGCGCCCGACTACCTCTATCTCGATTCGCACGTCGACTGGTGGTGGGCCGTGGGGCCGTCGCCCATGACGACGCTGGTCGTCGGTGCGCTGTCGTTCGGCGCGGCGCTCGCCGTGCTCGTCGCCTCCTGCGTTCGGATCTCGGTCCGGATGCAGGAGGACGACGATCAGCCCAGGTACGCGGTCAGCGCGTCGGTGTGATCGGACGGTGAGAATCCGGTCGCCTGGATCTTCGCGAGGTCGAGCACGCTCCAGGTGGGGCGGGGTGCGACGGGAGCGGTCGCGGAGGCGAAGTATTCCTCGGTGCTCACGCCGGTGATGCGTGCGGGGTCGTGTCCGGTGGCGGTGAAGACGGTGCGGGCGATGTCTGCCCAGGTCGCGGGTGCACCGGATCCGGTGATGTTGTAGATGCCGTGCGGCGCGTCCGAGGCTAGGAGGTGCACGATGGCGCGGGCGATGTCGGGGGTGAAGGTGAGGCGGCCGGTCTGGTCGTTCACGACTTTCGGGTCGATGCCGCGTTCGGCGAGTGATGCCATGGTGCGCACGAAGTTCTTGCCTTCGCCGATGACCCAGGAGGTGCGCAGGATGTAGTGCCGCGGGGCGGTGGCGGCGGCGATGTCGCCGGCGGCTTTGGACTGTCCGTAGACGCCGAGCGGGGCCAGGGCGTCGTCTTCGCGGTAGGGGCGGTCGGCCGTGCCGTCGAAGACGTAGTCGCTGGAGACGTGGACGAGGATGATGCCGTTCTCCGTGGCGATGCGCGCCAGGCGGGCGGGGCCTTCGGCGTTCGCGATCCAGGCGTCGCGGCGGCCGTCGGCGGTTTCGGCGAGGTCGACGGCGGTGTAGGCGCCGGCGTTGATGATCGTGCCGTAGTCGCGCCAGCGGCGAGCGGCGGCGAGATCGGGCGCGGCGAGGTCGAGGTCGGCGCGGGTGGCGTACTCGATGTGCGCGGCGTCGCCGAGTTCGGCGCGTAGGGCGAGCCCGAGCTGGCCGTTCGCGCCGATGACGAGGATCTTGCGGGGCGCGATTGGGGTGACGTCCGCGAGGCGCGGGTGGTTCTTGTCTTTTTCGGAGATCTCGACGTCGGCGAGCGGGATGGGCCAGTCGATCGCGGCGGTCTCGTCGGCGAGGTTGAGGAACGAGTAGGACGCGTCGGGGGACCAGTGGTCGTTCACGAGGTAGGTGTAGGCGGTGTCCGGCTCGAGCGTCTGGTAGGAGTTGCCGACGCCGCGGGGCACGAAGATCGCGCGGGACGGATCCAGCTCGACCGTGAACACCGTGCCGAAGCTGTCGCCTTCGCGCAGGTCCACCCACGCGCCGAAGATCCGTCCCGTCGCGACGGAGACCCACTTGTCCCACGGTTCGGCGTGGATGCCGCGGGTGGTGCCGACCGCGTCGTTGAACGAGATGTTGTTCTGCACCGGGCCGAAGTCCGCAAGGCCCAGTGCGGTCATCTTCTCGCGCTGCCAGTTCTCCTTGAACCAACCGCGCGCATCGCCGTGCACCGGCAACTCGAGGACGATCATCCCCGGGATCGGGGTCTCGATCACCTGGAGCTGCTTGCCGAACTCGATAGCCATCCCCTCGTCGCCCATCTTCACTGGCCCTTGGTGGCGTAGAAGGCTTCGGTGGCGTCCTTGGACGGCGCCCACCACGCTTCGTTGGCCTTGTACCAGTCGATCGTCGCGGCAAGGCCCGACTCGAAGTCCGCGTACTGCGGGGCCCAGCCGAGCTCGGTGCGGAGCTTGGTGGAGTCGATCGCGTAGCGCAGGTCGTGACCGGCGCGGTCGGTGACGTGGTCGTACGCGTCGCGGGGCTGGCCCATCTGCTCGAGGATGAGCTCGACGACGTCCTTGTTGTTGCGTTCCCCGTCGGCGCCGATGAGATACGTGTCGCCGATGCGGCCTTTGTCCAGGATCGTGAGCACCGCGGAGGAGTGGTCGTTCGCGTGGATCCAGTCCCGCACGTTCTCGCCGGCGCCGTAGAGCTTGGGCCGGATTCCGCGGATCACGTTGGTGATCTGTCGGGGGATGAACTTCTCCACGTGCTGATAGGGGCCGTAGTTGTTGGAGCAGTTCGAGATGGTCGCCTGCACGCCGAAGGAGCGCACCCATGCGCGCACGAGCAGGTCGGATCCGGCCTTCGTGGACGAGTACGGGGAGGACGGGTTGTACGGGGTGTTCTCGGTGAACCGCTCCGGGTCATCCAGCTCGAGGTCGCCGTAGACCTCGTCGGTGGAGATGTGGTGGAAGCGCCGGTCGTGCTTGCGGGCCGCTTCGAGCAGCGTGTAGGTGCCGACGATGTTCGTGTCCAGGAACGGGCGCGGGCTGTGCAGCGAGTTGTCGTTGTGGGACTCCGCGGCGTAGTGCACCACGGCGTCCACGTCGGCGAAGAGCGTGTCGACGAGCTCCGCATCGGTGATATCGCCGTGCACAAACCGCACCCGCTCGGCGGGCAGGCCGTCCAGCGAAGCACGGTTGCCCGCGTAGGTGAGGGCGTCCAGCACGGTGACGTGGTGGTCAGTGTTCTCCACGACATGGTGCACGAAATTCGAACCGATGAAGCCGGCCCCGCCGGTGACGAGCAGTCTCTGCATGGCTTCCAGGGTAGCGGCGGACGCAGCGTGAACATGCGTCGGACGGCGGCGAATTCACAGGAAAGCGCACGTCATGCGAGAGAATGGAGGCATGCGTGGAATCATCCTGGCCGGTGGCACCGGCTCCCGGCTGCACCCGATCACCCTCGGCACTTCGAAGCAGCTCGTCCCGGTGTACGACAAGCCGATGATCTACTACCCGCTGTCGACGCTCATCCTGGCGGGTATCCGCGACATCCTGCTGATCACGACTCCCCACGACGCGGAGTCGTTCCAGCGGCTGCTCGGGGACGGCTCGCGCTTCGGCGTCTCGATCACGTACAAGACGCAGCCTTCGCCCGACGGTCTTGCTCAGGCCTTCATCCTCGGCGAGGAACATATCGGATCCGACTCGGCGGCCCTGGTGCTCGGTGACAACATCTTCTACGGCCAGGGGATGGGAACGCAGCTGCGCAAGTACACCGAGCTGGACGGCGGCGTGGTGTTCGGCTATTGGGTCGATGACGCGACCGCGTACGGCGTGGTCGAGTTCGATGCCGAAGGACGGGTGGTCTCGCTCGAGGAGAAGCCGGCCCAGCCGAAGAGCAACTATGCCGTGCCGGGCCTGTACTTCTACGACAACGACGTCGTCGAGATCGCGAAGAACCTCAAACCCTCGCCCCGCGGCGAACTCGAGATCACCGATGTCAACCGTGAGTACCTCGAGCGCGGCAAGCTGCAGGTGCAGCTGCTGACGCGTGGGACCGCCTGGCTCGATACCGGGACGTTCGACTCCCTCGCCGAGGCCACGGAATTCGTGCGCACGGTCGAAAAGCGTCAGGGACTCTCCATCGGGTGCCCCGAGGAAGTGGCGTGGCGCATGGGCTTCCTCAGCGACGACGAGCTGCGGGAGCGAGCGGAGCCACTCGTCAAGAGCGGTTACGGAGCCTATCTGCTGAAGGCTCTCGCGCAGGGTCGTCAGCTTCCCGCGCAGCAGGCATGACCGGGACGGGTCTCGTGGAGCCGGAGGCGGGGATCCGCCCCGGCGCGGGTCGAATCGTCCTCTTTGCGCTGCATTCGGATCGGGGTGACGCGGACGACGCGACTCGGCATCAGCTCGCAGCACTGCGCGCGCTGGCTGCGCGACTTGTGGTGATCGTCGAACCCGGACTCGCGGCAGGACATCTCGCTGCCGTCGCCGAACTCAGCGATGAGATCGTGCGCCACGACGGGGCCGCCGTCGATGCCAGGGCCTACAGGACCGCTCTTCAGACCATCGATGTCACGCCTTATGAGGAAGTGCTGTTCACCGGCAACGGATGGTTCGGCCCCATCGGATCCTTCGACGACGTCGTCGGTCGCATGGCCGCATCGGACGCAGGAGTGTGGCGGCTGATCGAGACGACGGATCGTCATCCCGAGGCCTTCCCCCTGGAGGGATTCTCGCGGCCCCTCATGCCGTGGACATGGACTGTCGTAAGCGCTGACGCCGCCGATTCGCGGGCGTGGCACGATTACTGGGCAGTTCCGCGGGAGGACGGTGAGGACGCGTTCGCGGAGGCTCTGGAAGCGCGGGGTGTACGCAGCTCCACAGCCTTCCCCGCCGTCCTGGGACCCCGTGGCAATCCCGGTGTCCTCGCTCCCGGAGCGCTGATCGACGCGGGATGCCCCGTGCTCTTGAGAGCGGTGTTCGCACAGTTCCCGCCTCTTCTGGACAGGTTCGCCGTGCTCGTGCGACCGATCGTGGCCGAGATGGACCGGCAGGGCTATCCGGTCGAACTCCTCTGGCGTGCCGTCGTCCGCACCACGCCTCCGGCTGCGCTCAACGCCTTGGCAGGCATGCTCGAGATACTGCCCGACGCGGCTTCGGAAGCAGATGCGGAGACCAAGGGGAACGCTCCGCTGCGCGTCGTGGTGCTGGCGCATGTGCCGCACCTCGGTTTCGTGGACGAGCTCGCTGAACGGCTCCGACAGATCCCGGGACCCTTCGATCTCGTCGTCACCACGACGGACGGGCGCAAGGCGGCGAAGCTGAAGGCGCGGTTGCGATCGAGCGAGCGCGATTGGGCCAGGAACGCCGAAGTCAGGGTGACGTGGGTCCCCGGAGGACGCGACATGGGGGCTCTCCTCATCGGCTGCCGCGACATCCTGCTGTCCGATCGCTATGACCTCGTCATCCGCGTACACGGGCGCGAGCCGCGACGCAAGACACTCAACATCCGCGAGTACGGGCGGCGATATCAGCTGGAGAACCTCCTGAGCAGCCCCGGATACGTGCAGCGCATCTTCGATCTGTTCGGCAGCGAGCCAGGGCTGGGGATGGTGTTCCCTCCGATCGTGCACATCGGGTACGGGACGATGGGGCGGGGCTGGGGCGCGTACCGTGAGCCGGCTGAGGATCTCGCGGATGTGCTCGAGATCACGGTCCCGTTCGACGAGGTGTCGCCTCTCGCGCCCTATGGCGGAATGTGGATCGGCCGCCCGTCCGCCCTCAGGATCTTCGCCGAGCATGACTGGACCGTGGGCGACTACCACCGCAGCCGCCGCGCGCGTTGGGTCGAGCTCACCCGCGTCCAGGAGCGGCTGCTCGGGCTGGCGGCCGCCGAGGCGGGCTATCACTGCCGCACGGTGCTGAACCGCGAGCATGCCCAGATCTCGCACACCGCTCTCGAGTTCAAGCTCGACGAGCTCTCGATGACGACCCGCGGATATCCGGTCGAGCAGATCCACCTGCTGCGCCGCGCCGGCTGGACGGGCTATGGCGGGGTGGTGGCTCTCACGCGCATGTACATCAATCTGAACCATCCTCGGGTTGCGACCGTGATGCAGCCGCTGTATCGCACGGCGCGCAACGCGGGTCTGATGGGGAAGCGCGTCCTCTCGGCGGTGCGCAACGAGCACAAGGACGACGGGGGAGACCTATGACCGCGACGAGCGAGCTGATCCCGGCGTATCCGCGCGCGGCCGAGGTCTTCCCGAGGGATGGCAGGCGCCTGCTCATCTACGTGGTCTACGACCCCAGGGGGGACGTCGAGGACTACGTGCTGCACGCGTTGACGGCCCTGCGTGCGCACTCGGCGCGCATCCTGGTGGTGGTGAACGGCAGTCTGACCGAGCGTGGACATGAACGTCTCGCGACGGTGAGCGACGAGGTCGTCGAACGCGAGAACCGCGGCTACGACATCTGGGGCTACAAGTTCGGCCTCGATCACGTCGGTGACGGCATCGCCGAGTACGACGAGGTCGTCATCGCGAACGACACCTGGTACGGTCCTGTCCGCTCGTTCGCCGACGTCTTCGAACGCATGGATGAGCGGGCCGTGCACTTCTGGGGTCTCACGGATCACGCTCGTGTGGAGCCGCACCCGTTCACCCACACCGGGTACCTGCCGTATCACCTGCAGTCCTATTGGGTCGCGGTCCGGCGCGACATGATCCTTTCGCCGGAGTGGGCGGAGTACTGGCGCGATCTGCCCGAGATGACGACCTACTCCGACGCCGTCGTCAAGCATGAAGGCGTGTTCACCGAGCACTTCACCGGGCACGGTTTCGTCGGAGACGTCGCGTTCCCGCTGCTCCTGGACACCCCGGAGAACTACCCGGTGCTCTATGCGCGACAGCTGCTCGAAGCGGGTTGCCCCACTCTGAAACGACGCGCCTTCTTCCAGTGGCCGCCGTATCTCGACCAGTCGGGCGTCGTCAGCCGATGGACGCTGAATTCGGCCCAGGAATACGGATATCCGATCGACCTGATCTATGCGGACATGGCGAGGAACGTCGCTCCTCGTGTCATGAACGCGGGGGCGGCTCTGCTGTCCGTACTCCCAGAGGAGGACGACTCGTACGACCCGGCTGCGCCGCTGCGCACGCTGGTGATCGCGCACGTCTTCTATCCGGAGATGACCGATGAGATGCTCGACCGGGCGGACAACCTGCCGGGAGCCTACGATCTGCTGATCACGACTCCTGAGGAGTCACGCGCCGCCGACATCCGTGAGCGCCTCGAGGCCCGGACGCTTCGTGGCGATACGCAGGTGCGCGTCCTGGAGTCCAACAACGGCCGGGATCAGGGCGCGTTCCTGGTCGGATGCCGCGACGAGATCCTGAACGGCGGATACGACCTTCTCGTCAAGGTCCACTCCAAGAAGACCCCGCAGGACGCACCGGCCGTCGGCACGCATTTCAAGGAGCAGCAGTTCGGCAATCTGCTGAACTCGCCGGGCTACGCCGCGAACGTGGTCGCGCTCTTCCAGCGCGAGCCGGGTCTCGGCCTGGCCTTTCCACCGACGGTTCACCTCGGGCATCCGACGATGGGACATGGCTGGTGGCAGAACAAGCCCGCCTTCGCGGAGTGGTGCCGGACGCTCGGTATCCGCGTGCCCCTCGACGAGGGCTCGCCGCTCGCGCCGTTCGGGTCGATGTACTTCGCACGGCCCGACGCGCTGCGTCTGCTGGTCGAGCATGCGTGGACCTACGAGGACTTCGGCGGCGCCGACGCCTATCAGGACGGAGGGCTCGCGCACGTGCTGGAGCGGATGCCGTCCTATGCGGCAGGTGAGCGCGGCTATCACACCCGGACCATTGCGACATCCGAATATCTCTCGATGAGCTACACGGCGCTCAGCTACAATCTCGATCAGCTGTCCATGACCATGCCGGGCACCACCATGGACAAGATCCAGCTGCTGCGCCGACTCGGCGAATGGGATTACGGCACAGCTCGTGATCTCGGTCGTATGTTCGTCACCCTCCATGCACCGCAGCTGCGGGACCGTGCCAAGGGTGTCTATCGCCGGACGGAGCGGGCCAGAGGGATCCTCTGGAGGCTTCGGCATCCGTCCTCGTGGCGCAACCGCTGAGAACCTCCCGCCTCCCGCATGCTCGACGACCAGATCGGTAAACTGCACCTTATGTCTGTGGCCCAACCCGGATCGGCCTCGGAGCGCTATACGCGCTTGAGCACCCTTCCCCTTCGCGAAGTCGGGGGGCTTCGTCCATTCACACCCCGCGGCTTCGCCGGCTCGATCCGCGACATCCTCGCGCATCGAGAGATGCTCGACCTCTTGATCAAGCGCGATCTGAAGTCGCGGTACAAGGACTCCGCGCTCGGATTCCTCTGGTCGCTCGCTCGTCCGCTCGTGCAGCTGCTGATCTACTTCGTCGTGCTGGGGCAGTTCATCGGCGCGGCCAGAGGCATCCCCGATTTCGCGATCTTCATCTTCTCGGGACTGACCGCGATGGGGCTGTTCACCGAGATCGCCGTCGGCGGCACCGGTTCCATCCTCGCGAACGCCGGCCTCGTCAAGAAGGTCTATGTGCCGCGCGAGCTGTTCCCGTTGGCGTCGACAGGATCGGCGTTGTTCAACTTCGGCGTTCAGCTGCTGGTCCTGCTGGTCGCGACCGTGGTCGCGGGCAAGCCGCCGATCCATCCGCAGCTGGCATACGTCATTCCGGCGCTCGCTCTGATCATCGTCTACGGGCTCGCATTCGCGCTGCTCCTGGGCGCTCTGAACGTGTACTTGCGCGACATCCAGTATCTCGTCGAAGTTGCGACCATGCTGCTGTTCTGGGCGTCGCCCGTGGTGTACGCATGGTCGATGGTCAAGGGCCTGATCAAGCACCCCTGGATCCTCGAGATCTACACGAACAATCCGCTCACGCTGGCCGTCATCGGATTCCAGAAGGCCTTCTGGGTGGCCGGTGACAGCCTGCCCCAGCCTGGTGATCTGCTGCTGCGGCAGCTCGTCGCACTGGTCGTCGGGTTGATTCTTCTGGTGCTCAGCCACCGTGTGTTCCTGCGCCTGCAGGGCAATTTCGCGCAGGAACTGTGAGTGACAGCATGGACGAGATGATGAACGCCGCGCCCGCTGTGCTCGACCGCCCGGTGGTGGTCGACGTCGCCGATGTCTCAAAGCGCTTCACGGTACGCCGGGACTCTTCGTTGAAGGAACGCATCGTCACGCTCGGTCGTGCCGGACGCCGCCATCGCGAGGACTACTGGGCGCTGAACGACGTATCCGTGCAGATCCGTGCCGGGAGCACGCTGGGCCTGATCGGCCACAACGGCTCGGGCAAGAGCACGCTGCTCAAAGTGATCGGCGGGATCATTCAGCCGACGTCGGGCGAGGTGCGGCAACGCGGACGCGTCGCAGCGCTCCTGGAGCTGGGAGCCGGGTTCCATCCCGACCTGACCGGTCGTGAGAACGTCTACCTGAACGCCTCTCTGCTCGGTCTGACACGCGAGGAGACCGCGTCCCGATTCGCGGAGATCCTCGACTTCTCGGGCATCGGCGACTTCATCGACACGCAGGTGAAGTTCTATTCCTCGGGCATGTACGTCCGTCTCGCGTTCGCCGTCGCAGTCCACACCGATCCCGACATCCTTCTCGTGGACGAGGTACTCGCGGTGGGGGACGAGGCGTTCCAGAAGAAGTGCATGGACAAGATCGAGGAGTTCCAGAAAGAGGGCCGCTCGATCATCTTCGTCAGCCATGCGCTGGGACAGATCGAGGAACTCTGCGATCGGGTGCTGCTGCTGGACCACGGGAAGGTCGTCTTCGACGGCATCCCGGAGACGGCGGTCGAGCGATTCAGGGAGATCCTCAAAGAAGGCTCGGAGCGCGACGGGCAGCACAACCTGTCGATGCAGTCGATGAAGGTGCTCGGCATCGAGGTCTGCGATGAGTCGGGGCGGAAGGTCGACGAGATCAGCTCCGGATCTCCGTTCATCGTCCGGATCCGAGTCCGCTCCGATGTGCGGGTCGAATCCTGGGCGCTGGGCTTCAGCGTGGACACCGGGTCCGGTCACATGGCTCTGGCGTCCAACACGGATCTGGCCGGGGTCGAGCTGGAGCCGATCGACGGCGAGCGCAGCGTCGAACTCCGCGTGAGCGATGCCCGCCTCGGATCCGGGCGCTACGTCGTCAATGCGAATGTCGTCGGTCTCAGCACGCCGAGTGCACACTCTCTCGAGGGCGGTGCGAGCTTCACGGTGGCGGGATCGGCGCAGACCATCGGACCCGCGGGGGGCACCGTCAGCGTGCAGTGAGCGCGGCGTCCAGCAGCGCCCGCGCCCGCGCATCGAAGGAGTCGCGCTCGCGGACGATCGCGCCGATCCGCGCGCTCTCGTCGGCGTCGGGGAACAGCGAGTCCAGGTCGCCCGTCAGGAGGGCGACAAGCTCGTCGCCATCCTGAAAGGTCGGCACGGCGCCCTCGAACTCCTGCGCGATGCCGTCGACCTCGTCGCTGATCACGCGGCCGCCGGCGGCGAGCACATCGTAGGGCCGGTTCGAGATGAAGCCGTGCCGCCGCATCGCCGGCCAGTGGTCGTTGAGCACGACGCCGGCCGTCTCATAGCGCGAGGGCAGATCGTCGTTCGCGATCCCGGCGGCTGCGATGTGCGCCGCGGGGATGTAGCCGCGCCAGTCGGGGCCGTACACCCGGAGCGGCAGGCCGGCTGCGATCGGCGCGACGACGGCAGGGCGATGCAGGCCGCGTGCGGTCCCGACGAAGACGATGGATCCGTCCCGGCGGGCACCAGTGGGGTGGAAACGGGTCGGGTCGGTGCATTGCAGCAGCGGCTCGAGCGGCCGGCCGAAGCGGTGGGCGGCCTCGCGCGCCCAAGGGCGCGACGCGGCGAACACCAGGTCGAAGTCGGCGAGTTCGGCTGACGTGATCTCGTCCGGGTGGCTGATGATCCAGAGCAGCCGCACTCCCGTCGACGGCGGCGCGATCCGGTGCGGCCCGCGCAGGACGAGCGTCACGTCGTCGTACTCCGTAGTGCTGCGCTGTGCGGCCGGACGGGCATCGACCGCGGCATACTGCCCGATCCGCTCGAGCGCCGCCGCCAGGGCTCGAGCGAAATGCGTGTCGCCCCAGCTCTCGCCCTTCGTGCCTGCCGGCGCCGCCGTCTTGATCGCCCAGCGGAGCCGCGGAACCGCCGTGCCGTCGGGGAGCTCGAACGTGTGGGCTGTCCGCCTGATGGCCGGGCCCCACGGGGTCCACCCGTTGAAGGCCAGCCCGCGGCCGAGCAGCGGAAGCACCGAATCCGCGGTCCCTCGAAGGGGGATGGAGTGCGGGAACGCCTCCGAGGCGATGGCGGTCAGGTCGAGCAGGACACGCGGCGAGCCGGCATCGCCGTCACGTCGCGCGAAGACCGGCGAATGAAGCGCGGCCGACGGCCCCGTGGGGCTGAGAGCGCGTGCATCCTCCGCGGGAAAGCCGGCGAGCAGTTCGAATCCGGTTTCGTCGTGCGCGACCACGCCCGCGGAGGCCACGGTGCCGTCCGCGGCCAGAAGCAGAGGTACGACAGGGCCGTCGACGGCGCCGTCGACAAGGGCCCTCAACGTGGGCGCATCCACGTCCACGCCGATCCGTCGGCGGAGCACGAGCGTGCCCTCCACGGGCACCACTGCTGTGCGGTCCCGGATGTCGACACGGGGGTCGGCCAGCGCGAGCAGCCGCGCGGCGACCCGCAGATCCTGCCGTGCCGCCCGAAGATCGAGGATCGCGCGATCGTGCTCCCTGGTTCCGAGGAACGCCGTGAGCACCGCGAGAATGCGGCCGTCTTCGTCTCCAACGCCGAGATCGAGTTCGAGGAGGGCGTTCGCACCGGACGTCCCGGGTCCGCCTTCGTCCGGAGCGCCGGCCGGCGGAGTCTTCCGCCCGGAGAGTGCCGCCTGCCGTATCTCGCGCAGACCGAGCCGCGAGCCGGAGCACATCGGAAGTGTGCTCCCGTCCTCCAGCATGCGCCACGCATGCCCCAAGGGGCCGCCTGCCGCTCCGATCGCTCTCGGGTGATGGCGCGCATGATCTGGAGCGCTCCAGGCGGCGGTGGTCTCGATCTCGGCTGGATCAGAGACGAGGTAGGCGTAGAGCGCGGGGACCCGATCCGAATCCGGCAGCTGTGCGGAGACCTGTCCCTCCAGGAAGAGGGGGTTGAGGACGAGTCCGTTGCGATACCCGCCCCGCACGTATGCACGGACGGCCCGGCGGATGCCGATCCGACGTCCGGGATGCTGGGCGCGGACGAATTCGAGATCGACGACGCGCGCACGGCGGATCGTGCGGGCCCACCAGAACCGGTCGGCGGCGGCGAGCAGACTCCCCAGCACGGGCAGGGATCGGGATCGGCGCCACTGCGCCCGAAGCATGCTCAGCACGGTGGAAGTCTATGCGGATGATAGCCTCGGACGGTTCGGTCGGCCGGGAGGGAAGCGCCTGTGAGTACGAGTTCCGGGGACGAGACCATGACGCTCGACGCCGCGTCCGAACGTGTCGGCATCGTGGTGCGCACCAAGGATCGTCCCGCCATGCTGGCTCGTGCGCTGGACGACATCCTGTCGCAGCGTTTCGAGGACTGGCGCGCTGTGATCGTCAATGACGGGGGAGACTCCGCGGCGGTCGACCGTGTCATCGCCGCGGTTCGTGTTGCGGCCCGGGGGCGGATCTCTGCGGTCCACCGCTCGGACAGCAAGGGACGGTCAGCGGCCGCGAACATCGGAGTGCAGGCACTCACCGGCGACTACGTCGTGCTGCACGATGACGACGATCTTTGGCATCCCGACTTCCTCGCCGCGACCGTCGACTGGCTCGATCGGAATCCCGGCGATGGCGGTGTCGTGGCCCGCACTGAAATCGTGTACGAACGTGAGACGGCCACGGGGTTCGAGGAGACCGGCCGCGTGCCGTTCTGGCCGGCTCTGACGGCGATCACCTACGCGGAACTCCTGCAGGTGAACCGCTTCGTCCCGATCGCCTATCTCTACCGCCGCTCCCTGCATGATGAGGTCGGCTACTACCGGGAAGACGTCCACGCGGCCGAGGACTGGGAGTTCAACCTGCGAGTGGCGGCGCGGCACCCGATCGGATTCCTCGGAGGCCAGGTGCTCGCGTACTGGATGCAGCGCCCGAACTCCACCGGCGCTCTGGGGAACAGCATGTTCCTGCTCGAAAGCGAGCACGAGTACTACGACCGCCGGATCCGGGACGAGGCGCTGCGCGCGTACGTCGCAGGACATGGCGACGGGCTTGCGCTGTTCCTGGCGCGTTACGTGCAGGACGAGGTGTCCCGTCAGCTGGATGAGCGGCGGACGATCGGCCAACGCCTGGTCGGCGCGGCTCGGCGCCGGTGGCGTGCACGGCGGATGCGATGAGCGCGCGGCCGGAGGTCACGTGGCGCCCGGTCCAGCGGATCGTGCTTCCGGACGATGCCGTGCCCCCGGGCACGCGGGACCTGTACGTGCGCGTGGACGGCGAATCCGAGATTGTCGGGCGCACCTCGCTCCGTCTCGGGGCGGAGGCGCACGCATCATTCGCGACGTACTTCGGCGGCTTTCCGCGGGTGGCGTGGGCCGATACAGGCTTCGACCGCCTTCGGCTGTCGCTGCGCATCGACGGAGAAGCGCGCATACACGTGCGGGGAACCGATGCAGCCGGCATGGTGCGGGATCTCGCGGACTCGTCCGCGTCCGGGGACTGGTCGCTCGAGCTGCCTCTGGATGAGCGCTCCGCAGGCTGGATCTGGTTCGATGTCGACGCCTCTGGGCCGGTCACGCTGCACGACGCCGAGTGGTCGGCCCCGGAACCAGCGCGACCGGAGACGAGCGTGTCGATCGCGATCACGACCTTCAACCGCTCGGATGACTGTGTGGCCCTGATCGCCCGGCTGGCTTCTGATCCCCAGGTGAAGAAGAGGATCCTGCAGGTGGTCGTGACCGATCAGGGCACGCAGCAGATCCGGAGCAACCCCGGATTCGCGGCGGCGGCCCGGCCCTGGGGACCTCTGCTCCGAGTCATCGAGCAGGACAACCTCGGTGGCTCCGGAGGATTCAGCCGGGGCATGCTGGAGGCCCGCCTCACCCCCGCCAGCCACGTGCTCGTGCTGGATGACGACGTGAACCTGGAGCCGGAATCGCTGCTGCGGATGCTCGCGCGCGCGGAGCACGCGCAGCACGAGCCGCTGATCGGAGCGCAGATGCTCCGGCTCACCGAACCGACGCGCCTGCATTCCTGGGGCGAGCGGGTCGATCGTCGCCGGTTCTGGTGGGAGCCGGTGCACCCCGAGCTCGCCGGTCTCGATCTGGCGGAAGCGGGTCCGGATCGGCTGCCGGTTCTGAGCGAGTCCTGTCCGGTCGATTTCAACGGCTGGTGGATGTGTCTCATCCCGCTGTCCGTCATCGAGTCGGTGGGTGCGTCCTTGCCGCTGTTCATCAAATGGGACGACGCCGAGTTCGGCTTGCGCGCCGCGGCCGCGGGGCATCGCACCATCACACTTCCGGGCGCAGCGCTCTGGCACGTGCCCTGGACTGCCAAGGATGACGGGCTCGATTGGCAGGCCTACTACCAGCTGCGCAATCGTCTGATCGCTGCGCTGCTCCATTCCCCGCGGCGACGTGGCGGCGCTCTGCTGCCCGACATGCTCGCGCTCGACATCAACCATGTGCTGTGCCTGCAGTACGGATCCGCTGCGGTGCGACGAGCCGCGGTGCGCGATGTGCTGGAGGGCCCCGGTCATCTTGTGACCGGCCTGCGGAGCGCGCCAGGACGCGTCCGTGCCATCCTCGCCGAGGAGGGACAGGCTCTGCAGACCCGCGAAGATCTGTCTGTGGCGCAGGAGGTCGCGGTACCTGTCGCGCCGCGGGGCGCGGTGGCCACAGCGGGACGGCTTCTGCGAGTCCTCGCCCATCAGCTCCGTCGCCGGGTCGGTGCGCCGGGCGGACTCCCCATGCGCGACGTCGTCACGCTGCGGCGCGAGCACGGAAAATGGTGGTCCCTGGGTCTGGTCGATGCCGCATTCCTGCAGAGCGCGACGGGGAGCAGCGGATTCCTGCTGCGCCGCGATCGGCGCAGTGCCGCGAAGCACCTCCTTGGTGCGGTGCGCTCCGTCATTGTGCTCGGGTGGAAGTGGCCCGCGTTGGCGCGGCGCTACCGCGCCGATGCGGCGTCGCTGTCGAGCGCGGCCACCTGGTTCTCCGTCTTCGACGAGTCGTAGACGGACGCGAGCTCGTTCGCGGAGTCGGCGTTCGCGGGCTCATTGTCCGCGTCGTCGGAGAACAGGCGATTGGCCCAGAGGAGACCGGCGAGCAGCAGCGCGAAGGCGACCGAGCCGATCAGCCACACTCCCATCGGCGAAGGCGCCCAGCCCCACCACCACTCGGCGTGCGAACCCGGATCCACATTCGTGACGTCGAGGCCCGTCGTGTAGCGCTGGATGTTGATGTGCAGCGAGACCGCATTGGTCAGCGCCAGGGCGGCCGCGGAGATGATCAGCGGCCATCCGCGCCACAGCGTCCGTGCCTTCTCGTTCGCTGCCGAGACACCGAGCGCGATGATCATCAGAGGCATGATGTAGCGAGGCTGCACGCCCTGGCCGACATGCGCCCCGGACTGCCAGAGAATGTAGAAAGGCACGAACCACATCGCGGCGAGCGTGGCGAGCGAAGCGACGATCCGGCGCCGCGTGGCGCCGTGGAGACCTGTGAGCAGAACGAAGCCGAAGACGGCCGACCCGAGAACCCACACGACAGAGGGAACGCCGGTGTCGAACCAGCCGAGGGGCCAGTATCCGAAGATGCCGATCC
The DNA here is from genome assembly GCF_052115565.1 of Microbacterium sp. 2MCAF23. Lineage (NCBI taxonomy): Bacteria > Bacillati > Actinomycetota > Actinomycetes > Micrococcales > Microbacteriaceae > Microbacterium > Microbacterium sp. 2MCAF23. The sequence goes on from NZ_JBFRGY010000006.1 coordinate 92,238, forward strand.
AGAGACTGGGGATGTCCAGCGCGTTGCGGACCAGCTCGCCGCCGCTGAGGTGGCTGCCGTAGCCGCCGAGTCCTCCTGTGGCTGCACTGCTCTGAGACGCGGAGAGGTACAGTGCCGCGCTGAGGACCACGACGGCCGCACCGCCCACGAGCGGGACCAGCAGGCCGCGGCCGCGTCGCAGACCGAGCCAGAGAGCGATCATCGCGCCGAAGACGGCGAACAGCGCGGCGTCGGCTCTGGCACCCGCACCGAGCAGAGCAGCGAGCACGGCGAGCGATGTCAGCACGACCGTCTGCCTCCGGGTCGGAGCGATGAGTGCGCCGTACAGGGACACCCACACCGTCGCGGCGGAGAGCAGGGCCCAGGACGAAGGGTTCGTCGAGGCGAAGACGAAGAGACCGAGCGGTACCGAGGCCGCGAGCACGGAGATGATGAGGGCCGGGCGCAGGCGCCGTGGCAGGAACAGGAACACCGCGGTGATGAGCCCGACCGCGATGACCGAGTTGGCGAGGCGCATCGCGATGACCGAGGCGGCGACGTCCTTGCTGGCGAAGACCGACATCGCGCCGTAGAACACCGGCGGGTACAGGTGATCGATGTTCGCACGCTTGACCAGTGCGAGTCCGGGCGCGTCCTCCTTCCAGCAGCTCGCGCTCATGTCGGAGTGCTGCGCCGCGCAGATCGCCTGAGCGACGGGCGTCGGCACCTTGCGCTCCACCGTTCCGCTGGTGCCATCCGGCTGCTCGCAGAGCCCCGGCCGATCACCGAGTCCGCACCAGATGGACGCGAGGTGGAAGTCGTCGTCCGGACTGGATCCTACGGCGGAGCTGAACGACCACGAGAACAGTGCGAGAACCGCCAGAAGTGGGATGGCGATGACGGCGGTCAAGCGCGCGGAACGAGAGCGGGAACGCGATGGGGACACGCGACCATGCTACCGATGCGATCTGGAGGACCCGTCCGCAGGCGTGTTCGATGTCGCCACGATCTCTGCACGCCGTCGCGGGGCACCGACCGGGCCCGGTGTCAGATGCGGTCGGATGCCGTGAGCCGACTATCCGCGAAATCCTTGATCGCGGTGCGGGGTGTGCGCTGGGGTGCCCATCCGAGTTCGTCGCGCAGTCGGGCGCTGGAGCCGGTGATCTCCATCAGATCGGTGGGGCGCCATCGTGCGGGGTCGTCGACGAGGTCGGGAAGGTCGTGGCCGATCGCTTCGCAGACGAGCGCGAGGATCTCGAGGCCGGAGAGGGAGGCGCCGGTGCTGACGTTGTAGGTGGTGTGCTGCAGTGATTCGGCATCGATGAGGTCGAGGTAGGCGCGGGCGATGTCCCGCACGTCCGTGTAGTCGCGCCGGGTGGACAGGTTTCCCGTGGACAGCGGTGCGCCCACGGGTAGTGCTCGCAATGCCGTGTAAAGGTCCGGGACGAGGAATCCCGGGGCCTGGCCGGGGCCGATGTGGTTGAAGGGACGTGCGACGACGGTGTCGGTGCCGCGGCGCCGGTAGTAGTCGGCCTGCTGCTCCACGAGGATCTTGCTGACCGCGTACGGTGAGCTGGCGGCGAGAGGGGAGTCCTCGGTGAGTGGCGTCTCACCGCCGCCGGCGTAGACGCCTCCGGTGCTCACGACCAGGATGCGGCCGCCGATCGCCCCGGCGAGAGCGGCTTCTCCGACTGCGGTCATCATGGCGCTGTTCGCGGTGATGTACTGCTGCGGTTGGGCGAAGGAGGGGCCGACGGCGGCGAGTCCGGCGAGGTGGATCGCGGCGTCCGCGTGCAGGCCGGCCGGCCAGCCGTCTCTCAGGTCGGCGACGTGCCAGGAGCTCAGCCGGTCGCGATCGGGCCAGGACGCGTCGGCGCGTGCGATGCCGTGAACGTCGTGGCCTCGACCGAGCGCCTCGGCGATGACATGACGTCCGACGAAGCCGGAAGCGCCGGTGACGACGATCGAGCGCTTCGCGTCGGTCGTCATCTGGTGCCGGCGCCCTCGAGCGCGAGGTCGTTGCTCACCATGAGGGACACCAGGCCCTCGAACGACGTCTCACGGCGCCAGCCCAGCACGCGCTCGGCCTTCTCGGGGTTGCCGAGCAGGATGTCGACTTCCGCGGGACGCATGAAGGCCGGGTCCTGCACGACGTACGGGCGCCAGTCGTCGATCCCCACCTCGGCGAACGCGCGCGTGAGGAAGTCCTCGATGGAGTGGGTCTCGCCCGTCGCGAGGACGAAATCGTCGGGTTCGTCGTGCTGCAGCATCTGCCACATTCCGCGCACGTAGTCGCCGGCGTATCCCCAATCCCGTTTCGGGTACAGGTCGCCGAGGACGATCTTGTCCTGCAGCCCGAGTTCGATCCGGGCAACGGCGCGGGTGATCTTCCGGGTCACGAACTCCGGTCCGCGGTGCTCGCCCTCGTGGTTGAAGAGGATGCCGCACGAGACGAACATGCCGTAGCTCTCACGGTAGTTCCGGGCGATCCAGTGCCCGTACAGCTTCGCGACCCCGTACGGGCTGCGCGGGTGGAACAGCGACTGCTCGTCGTAACCACTGCCGGGACGGTTGTAATCGAGCCCGCCGAACATCTCCGACGTCGACGCCTGGTACACGCGCGTGCTCTCGGCGCGCCCTGTCACGCGCACCGCTTCCAGCACGTTCAGAACGCCCTTGCCCGTGACATCGGCCGTGAGAGAGGGGTTCTTGAACGAATAGCCCACATGGCTGATCGCGGCGAGGTTGTACAGCTCCGTCGGATCCGAGTCCTCCACGGCCCGCACGAGCGCGGCCGGATCCGTGAGGTCGCCCTCGAGGAGACGCACATCGGGGAAGGCAGCCTCGAACGCGGCGCGCTTCGGGTTGTTCTGCCCCCGGATCAGACCGTAGACCACGTACCCGTTCTCAAGGAGCTGCTCCGCGAGATGATGGCCATCCTGGCCGGTGATCCCTGTCACCAGTGCACGCTTGCTCACGACTGCTTCTCCTCCGGGGTGGTCCTGTGCGGTGGGCGTCATCGCCGACACGGGTCGTGTGGGCGGCCGCTCGATGCGCCCCACACACTACCAGCGGGCGTTCACCGGGATGCTGAGCCGGTCGCCCCCGGAGAAAGGCGACCGGCCGGGGCTCAGCTCGGTTCACGGGGCCGCGTCGATAGACTGGAGGCACTATGACGCAGACTCCTGACACCGTGCTGGTGATCGTGCCGGCCTGGAACGAGGAGCGCAACGTCGGCAACACGGTGCGCGAGATCCTCGCCACCGGGCGCGACTATCACGTCGCCGTGATCGACGACGGCTCGATCGACGCGACTTCCCGGGTCGCACGGGACGCGGGGGCCATGGTCCTCACCCTCCCGTTCAACCTCGGCGTCGGGGGGGCGATGCGCACCGGGTTCACCTACGCGCAGCGCAAGGGCTATCGCCGGGCGATCCAGGTGGATGCGGACGGGCAGCACAACCCCGCCGACATCGAACGTGTGCTCGACGGGCTCGCGGACGCCGACATCTCGATCGGCGCGCGATTCAGCGACGTCGGGGATTACAAGGTGCGCGGGCCGCGCCGATGGGCGATGGTCGTGCTCGCGGGGATCGTCTCACGGGTGGCGCATACGCGACTCACCGACGTCACGAGCGGCTTCCGGGCCGCGAACTCTCGGGCGATCGACCAGTACGTGAGCTACTATCCCGCCGAGTATCTGGGGGACACGCTGGACTCGCTCGTCGTGGCATGCCATGCCGGCCTCACCGTCACCCAGGTGCCCGTCGCTATGCGCCCGCGCGTGCACGGCACGCCGAGCCAGGGGCCCATCGGCTCGACGATCTATCTCGCCCGATCCGTGCTCGCGCTGGGACTCGCCCTGCTGCGACGTCCGCGGTCGCCCCGTCGAGCGGAGGAGACCGCATGATCGCCGTCACCGGAATCGTGCTCGGGCTCGCGATGCTCGTGATCGTCACGACGTTGCTGTTGACCCGGCGCCTGCGGGAGAAGTACGCCGCCCTGTGGATCATCATCGGTCTGGGAATGCTGGTCCTCGGAGTCTTCCCTGGCCTCCTCCTGGGACTCACCTCCGCGTTCGGCGTGGTCCTGCCGGCGAACCTGCTCTTCGCCATGGCGATCCTGCTGCTCCTGGGGGTTGCGCTCCATCTTTCCTGGGAACTCTCCCAGGCGGAGGACGAGATACGTCGTGCGGCGGAGGAGCTCGCGATTCTGCGGGCCGATCACGACGGTCTCGTGCGCCGCATCGAAGTGCTCGAGTCGGGTGAGAGCGACCGTCCGGGCGCCTCCCTCACTGATGACTGACCAGGTTCGGCCCGGCGGAGGGCTGCGGACCGTCCTGGTCGCGACCGTCCTGGCCGGAGGGATCGGCTACGTCATCCAGGCCGCGATCCCGCCGCTTCTGAGGCAGGGCGACTACCTCGCGTTCACGACGTTCTGGTCTGCGACGTACCTGATCGTGTCCTGCCTTGCGGGCGTGCAACAGGAGCTCACGCGGGCCTCGCGGTCGGGACCCGACGGCAGCGGTTACCCCACATGGCGTGTGTTCGCGGTGACGGCGGCGATCGCCGCCGCCGCGATCGTGGCAGCGATCTTCGCGGTGATCGGTCCGCGAGTCTTCCCCTCCGACACCGCCCCTCTGGTGCTCGCCATCACGGTCGCCGCCTTTGGGTACTGCCTGATCGCGGCGGTCAGCGGAGCTCTGTACGGGGTTCAGGACTGGCGCGGAGTCGGCGGCATGACCGTCTCCGATTCGCTGATCCGCGCTGTGGCGCTGGGGCTCGCCGTCCTGATGGGCGGAAGCGCGGCGCTCATGGGGTGGGCGGTGGCTGTGCCTTTCCTCCTCGCGGTCCTGATCATCTGGGCGTGGCGCGGCAGGAGGATCGCTGCGCATCTGCAGCTCGACGTCGGGATGGCGCAACTCTTCCGCAATGCCTCCGCGACCCTCGTCGCGTCCCTCGCAACGGGGGCGCTGATCAGCGGACTCCCGCTGCTTCTGCGTGCCCTCGCGTCCGATGTCGGCGAAGAGCAGTTGGCCTCGCTCATCCTGGTGATCTCGCTCACGCGCGCCCCGCTCGTGGTGCCACTGGTCGCGCTGCAGGGCTACCTCCTGGTGCATTTCCGGGAGAGCAGACACCACGCATCCACCGTGTTGCGCTGGGTCGGCGGGCTGCTCGTCGCGGTCGCCGCGCTGTCGGCCCTCGCCGCCTGGTTGGGGCCGATCATCCTGCACGCGGTCTATCCGGGGTTCGAGCCGCTCTCGGGCACGGTCTTCGCGGCGATCGTCGCCAGCGCCGGGCTCACGGGCGTGCTCTGCATCACTGGTCCCGCGCTGCTCGCGGCGAGCAGGCATCGCTGGTACGTCGCGGGCTGGCTGCTCAGTGCCCTCGCGACGGTCGCCGTCCTTTCGAGCCCCGCCGATGCTCTGACCCGTATCCTGCTCGCGCTCGTCGCCGCGCCGGTGCTCGGAGCCGCGGTGCACACCGTCGGGATGTTCCGGACAGCGATCGAACCGGTTCGCGCAGACGACCAGCGGACGCGATGATCCGTGCGCGACCGAGCCGGTCGCTAGGCGGTGAAGGTGCCTATGCGCGCGCCGCTTCGGCCAAGGCGGCCTCGAAGACGGCCCGTGTCTCCCTGGCCGTGCGCTCCCACGTGAACAGCTGAGCCTGCTCGAAGCCCGCGGCGACCATGTCCGCGACGAGAGCCGGATCCGAGGAGATCCTCGCAAGCAGGTCCGCGAGGGACTGATCATCCGACGGATCGAAGTAGCGCGCGGCCTCTCCGCCGACGTAGCGGTGCACCTCGATGTCACTCAGCAGTGCAGGGATCCCGGCGGCCATCGCCTCGATGGTAGGAAGCGAGAACCCCTCTGCGAAGGAGGGGATGGCCAGGGCCGTCGCCGTGGAGTACAGGTGAGCGACCTCTGCGTCGTCCAACCAGCCCCGGAGGTCGACCCACTCGCCCACCTGCAGCTCGTCGACGAGTGGCGCCAGCGGATCCTCGCCGCGGCCGCCGGTGATCACGATGCGCGGACGCTGGGATTCGGGAAGGAGCGCGACAGCGCGGATCAGCGCGCCCCAGTTCTTGTGGGGGCGACGGTTCCCCATGGCGAGGATCAGGGGCCCCTCGGTGCCGGCCAGTGTCCGGTCGACGTTCGCGGGCGCCTGACCGGCGAGCGGTGTGACATCGATGCGATCGGCCGGAACGCCCAAGTACTTCACGAGCTCGTTCTTCGAGGTCGGGCTGATGGTCGCGATGCGGGTGGCGTTGCGAGAGGTCTGCTTCTCCATCCACTTCACGGGTGCGGTGTAGAGGGGAGTGGTCATCAGCTCCGGGTGGCTCCAGTAGAGCATGTCGTGCATGGTGACCACGGAGGGCATCTTCGTGCGGCGCGGGCCGAGCGTTGCGGGCGAGTGCACGAGGTCCGCCCCTTCTCGCGAAGCGGCGCGCGCCACCTGAGTCAGTTCTCCCCAAGCCCAGATGAACCGGTTCTCGCCGCTGATTCCCGATTCCACGATCCTGCCGGGGAACCAGGACAGGTCGAGCTTCGCGCCCTCCTTCGAGACGAAGCCCACGTACTCCCAGTCGCCGGGCATCGTCCCGAAGGTGCGGTAGAGCTCCCTGGCATAGGTCTCCATCCCGCCTTTGGTGCCGGTGTAGGAGAGGAGGTCGACGAGGACGCGGGGCATCGGTGCAGCCTTAGGATCGGGGGTCGAGCTGAGGAAGCGGCGACCGGGAATGCGGTGAGCGGCGCACGCGAGCCATCGCGCGGCGCTCGATGAGGACCCAGCTGAGCCAGGCCAGGAAGAAGGTGACCACGATCGCGACGAGGTCATAGGCGAGGAGGCCGAGAGCGCCGGCACCCACTCCGAATCCCACCAGCGCGAGCAGCTGCTGCACGGGCCAGGCGTAGATGTAGAAGCCGTAACTGACGTCGTTCCGGGAGATCCACGTCGGCTGAGGCGCGACAGTCGACAGCCACAGGAGACCGTAGGCGATGAAGGGAGCCGCGATCTGGCCGCCCCACCCCGGGATGCCCACCGCGAGTCCTGCAGCGACGAGCAGGGATCCGATGCCGACCCAGCGGTTCACGCCCCAGCGATCGATCAGGAAATAGACGAGAGCACCGCCGAGGAAGAACGGCGCGAGCTTCAGGAAGAGCAGAAAGCTCACATCGAGACCCAGGCGTGCGACCTGAGACTCCAGCGCGTGCGCCGCCGTCGCGAGAACGAAGGCGATCGCTGCGAGCACGGCGTTGCGGCGGAACCACGCGAGCGCGCCGAGCAGCCAGACCAGCACATAGCAGAGGAACTCGTAGTAGAGCGTCCACAAGGAGCCGTTCCACACGGAGGGGTAGGGGACGGCGCTGAGAGAGCGCCCGATCCCGTACTGGTTCATGAACAGCGTGATGTTGCTCCACACGAACTGCAGGGGAGTGACCGGCGTGGACAGGTAGCCGCGGAGCGTGCCGTACTGGATCAGGATCGCCACGGGCGCGAACACTACGGCGGTCACGATCAAGCAGACCAGAAACGCCGGGAAGATCCGTACGATCCTATGCAAGAGGTAATCGCCCGCCGTGCTGCGCAGGCGCGATCGCGTGATCAGGAACCCGCTGATGACGAAGAAGCCGGCGACCGCCCACCCGCCGATGTTCTCTCCGTGCAGCTGCGGACCGATGCCGTTGCCTGTGGTGTAGAACGAGTGCGCGATAAGCACCAGGCCAGCCAGGACCAGCCGGAACAGGTTCAGGCTGTTGTCACGGTACGGGAACGGCCGGCCGCGCAGGGCGGCGAGAGTCACTTGAGCAGCTTCCGATCCGCCATCTCCTTGAGCGAGCGCTCGTACCCGTCTGCCTCGATGGGCTCGGTCAGCACCCACTCCGCGAACTGCTTGACCCCATCCGCGAAGGCGACTCGCGGGGTGAAGCCCAGCACCTCTCGCAGGGCCGTGGTGTCGGCCACGTTGTGACGGATGTCGCCCAGACGATAGTTGCCGGAGATGTGGGTGGGCACCTCCGTGCCGTACGCGTCGAACAGTGCGGCCACGACCTCGTTCACGCTCGTCGCGACGCCGGAGCCGACGTTGAAGATGCCGCCCGCGGCGGCGGGGACCGTGGCAGCGAGGAAGGTCGCTTCGACGACATCGTCGATGTACACGAAGTCGCGGCTCTCCTCGCCGTCCTCGAAGATGTTGATGTCCTTGCCCTGGCGGATCAGGGTCGAGAAGATCGAGAGGATTCCGGTGTAGGGGTTCTTCAGCGACTGACCGGGCCCGTAGACGTTCTGGTATCGCACGGACACCGGCTCGACACCGATGGTGGGCGCCACCGTCATGATGAGAGATTCCTGCATCTGCTTCGTGATGCCGTACACCGACGACGGATGGACCAGCGCCGACTCATCGGTGGGGATGAGCCGAAGTGCTCCCTCTCCGGGGACGTGCACATCGAAGTCTCCGGCCGCCATGTCGCTGTCAGCGCGATGAGCGGGGTAGACGCGGCGACCGTCCGGGGTTTCGTACGCGCCTTCTCCGTAGATCGAGCGAGACGAGGCGATGACGACCCGACGCACGGAGTTCTCCTCGTTCGCGAGGATGTCGAGCAGCTTCGCGGTGCCGCCGACGTTCGCGTCGACATAGCGGTCGATCTCGTACATCGACTGACCCGTGCCGGTCTCCGCGGCGAGGTGGATCACGACGGTCGCGTCGGCAAGCGCCCGTCGCAGGTCATCCTTCGATGTCACCGTGCCGGTAATGACGTCGGCGATCCCGTCGAGGGAGCGCAACAGCGGAGACGTCGTCGCGGGGTCATCGCCGTGCACCTGTGCGATCAGCGAGTCCAGAACCGTGACGGCGTGGCCGTCGGCCGCGAACCTCGCAGCGAGACGGGTGCCGATGAATCCGGCTCCTCCGGTGATCAGGACGTGTTCCGACATCGAAATGCTCTCCTCGGGACGGTCAGACAGTGCTCGGCGGTTCGACGCGTCGGCAAGGCCTCAGCCCGCGAAGATGTGTGCCAGCGTCGATTTTAGCGCAGCCCCGTTGCCGTGCCGGATGACGCCCGGCAGCTCGGTCACTGCGTGCAGGCGCGACATCATTCGGATCGCGGCGACGCGGGCCGTCTGCCGCCAGCCTTTGGCTTTGGCAAGACCCCGAGCGGTCCGGTAGTAGGCGCGCTCGTCGCGGAAGCGCCTTCCGTCCATGATGGTCTTCTGCGACGCGCTCGAACCGTGCCGGCGGTAGGAAAACGCGACCTCGGGGGTGTACGCGAGGGTGCCGCCGTCGAATGCGATGTCCATCAGCAGGGCGAGATCCTGGATGATGGGGAGCCCCTCCCGGAAGTCGATGCGCTTCAACGTCGCGGTCCTGAAGACCAGGGAAGGCCAGTACAGCCAGTCACCGCGGATGAGGCTGCTCGCCATCTCCTGCCCCGTCAGCACGGCGGTCGCGCCGTCTGTCCTGGGTGCCAGCAGTCCCTGTTTGACGCGGTCGACCAGCGGCGTCACGCGGTCGCCGTGCTCATCGATGACGACGACGCCGGGCTGGATGACATCCGCCTCCGGCGCATCGGCGATGGTGCGCAGCACGACGTCGACGTAGTTCGGGTGCAGCAGGTCGTCGCAGCCCAGGATCGCGATGTACGGCGTGCTCGCGCGACGGATCGCCTCACGGTAGTTCTCGGTGATCCCGAGGTTCTTCTCGTTGCGCACGTAAGTGATGCGCTCGTCTTCGATCTGGGCGAAGCGCCCAGCGACGGTCTCGTCCGGGTAGCAGTCGTCGATGACGATGAGTCGCCAGTCGCCGTTGCGCTGGGCGCGGACCGAATCGACGGTCTCGAAGAGCAGGTCGGGATCGCCCCAGAAGGGGCAGAAGATCTCCAGAGTCATGAAACATCCTTCGTCGGCGGCCGCCGTTCGAGCTTCGGCCGGAGCGAAAGTCAATGCTATCGGGAGGACCCGCCCGCAATCTGTGCGCGAACTTTCCTCATCATCTCGGCTCTCGGGCGCGGCCCAGCCATCGTTGAGGTAGGACCCGTAGGCTTGATGTGTTTTGCGACCGCTCCCGATGCTCGCAGAATCGCACCGTCTAGAAGGGCAGGGGATGGATCTCCTCATCGTCGGGTCGGGTTTCTTCGGCCTCACCATCGCCGAGCGCGCCGCCGCGTCCGGTCGCAAGGTCACCGTCATCGATCGCCGTCATCACGTCGGCGGCAACGCGTACAGCGAGGACGAGCCGACGACCGGCATCGAGGTTCATCGCTATGGCGCGCATCTGTTCCACACGTCCAACGCGACGGTGTGGGAGTACGTGAACCGCTTCACGACGTTCACGAACTACGTGCACCGCGTGTACTCGACGCACCGCGGTGAGGTCTACCCGCTGCCGATCAACCTCGGCACGATCAACCAGTTCTTCCGCTCGGCCTACAGCCCGCAAGAGGCCAGAGCGCTCATCGCCGGGCAGGCGGGGGAGTTCGACGCGCACGAGGCGAAGAACCTGGAGGAGCGCGGCATCGCGCTGATCGGGCGGCCCCTGTTCGAGGCGTTCATCCGCGACTACACGGCGAAGCAGTGGCAGACCGACGCTCGCGAGCTTCCCGCGTCGATCATCAGTCGGCTGCCGGTGCGCTACAACTACGACAACCGCTACTTCAACGACACCTGGGAGGGCCTGCCCACCGACGGGTACACCGCATGGCTGGAGCGCATGGCGGACCACCCGAACATCGACGTGAGACTGAACGTCGACTTCTTCGATGACGCGCAGCCTCTGAACAAGAAGGCGACGGTCGGTCAGCTGCCGATCGTCTACACCGGGCCTGTGGATCGCTACTTCGACTACGCCGAAGGCGAGCTGGGCTGGCGCACGATCGATCTGGAGCAGGAGGTCCTCGAGGTCGGCGACTTCCAGGGCACCAGCGTGATGAACTACCCGGACGCCGACGTGCCCTACACGCGGATCCACGAGTTCCGTCACTTCCACCCGGAGCGCGCCGACCGTTATCCGACGGACAAGACCGTGATCATGCGCGAGTTCTCCCGGTTCGCCGAGCGCGGTGACGAGCCCTACTACCCGGTCAATACGGCGGCCGACCGGGACGGCGTGCTCGCCTACCGTGAACTCGGCAAGGGCGAGCAGGGGGTGCATTTCGGCGGACGCCTCGGCACCTATCAGTACCTCGACATGCATATGGCCATCGGATCCGCTCTGTCGATGTGGAACAACCAGCTGGCATGACGGTCGACGCAGAATCCCGACGTGCTCTGAGGACGGCGGCGGCGCGCACCGCCACGACCGCCGAGAGCGCGCGGGGCTATCGGCGCGACATCGATGGGCTTCGTGCCGTCGCGATCCTTCTGGTCGTGGTCTATCACGTGTGGATCGGGCGCGTGTCCGGTGGCGTCGATGTGTTCCTGATGGTTTCGGCCTTCTTCCTCACGGGCTCGTTCGTGCGTCGGATGGAAGCGGGCAGGCCTCTGGCGATCGGATCCTTCCTGCTGAGCCGGTTCCGCCGGCTCATGCCGGCGGCGACGACCGTCCTCGCCGCCACGCTCGGCGCATGCTGGCTGCTGCTGCCGCAGACGGCCTGGCCGCAGTTGTGGAAGGAAGGATGGGCCTCGCTCGGCTACGTGCAGAACTGGGTGCTCGCGGTCGACGGCGTGGACTACTACGCGCACGACTCCGCGCTGGCATCCCCCCTTCAGCATTTCTGGTCGCTGTCCGTGCAAGGGCAGGTCTTCGTGCTCTGGCCGCTGCTGTTCCTGGTCGGGACGCTCGTGGTCCGTGGCACCAGGGCGTCCGTCACGACGGTCATGGGAGTGCTGTTCGGTCTCGTGTTCGCCGGATCGCTGGCGTTCTCGGTCTGGGAGACGGCCGAGCAGCAGACCTTCGCGTACTTCGACACCGGTGCGAGGCTGTGGGAGTTCGCCGCGGGGTCCCTGCTCGCACTGGCCGTTCCCCATCTGCGGATCAACCGCTTCGTGCGCGCAGGGCTCGGCTGGATCGGGCTGGCTGGAATCGTCGTGTGCGGGATGCTCATCGACGTGCGCGGCGGATTCCCGGGGTTCTTGGCGCTGTGGCCGATCCTCTCGGCGGCCCTCGTGATCGTCGCGGGGACAAGATCGAAGGGGGAGCATCCCGAACTCCGAGAGTTCGGGCCCTCCCGGATGCTGGCGACTCGTCCGGTCCTGTTCCTCGGTCGCGACGCGTACGCACTGTATCTCGTGCACTGGCCCGTGCTGATCCTCTGGTTGAACGTGCGCGAGCGCCCGGAGGCCTCCTTGCTGGACGGCGTCGCGATCATCGCGATCTCCCTGGTGCTGGCGCGGCTGGTGACCGCACTCGTCGAGAAGCCCCTTCGTCTGCCGTCGGGACGGCGCGGTTCGGCATGGCGCAACGCGGGTGTCATCCTCCTGTGCGCAGCTCTGGTGGTGGCTGTGCTGCTGCCCTGGCAACTGCTCACGACGACCAAGGCCGCCGCGCAGCAGACGACGTACGCGGATGAGTACACCGGTGCCATGGGCGGGGACACGGCACGGGACGGCAGAGGCATCCCCGTGATCCCCATCCCCGGCGATGACGAGAGCCGCTGGGCGAAGCTCGACCGCGCCTGCGAGGGCCGATTCGCGTCTGAGATCGCCGAAGTGCAGGAGAGCTGCACGCAGACGTCGAATGCCGAGACGGCCAAGCGCCTCGTCGTCGTCATCGGCGATTCTCACGCGAACGAGTTCGCCGGCGCGCTGCAGCCGGTCGCGGAGGAGCGGGACTGGGGCATCGTCATGCTCATGCGGCCCTGGTGCTCATTGGACAAGCACGACGAGGGAACAGAGGCCGACGGCTACTGCGGCGGCTGGCAGCGTGCGGCCCTGGACAAGCTGATCACCATCCACCCCGACGCGATGTTCACCATTGTGACCGCAGCGGCCCCGGACAGCCCGGACGAGCGGGTCATCAACGGCATCGACGAGGTGATCGACGAGGTCACGGCGGCGGGCATACCGATGTTCGGCGTCCGCGATAATCCACGCAGCAGCATCCACAACTACTACGAGTGCGCCTACAACGGGGAGCCCTGCGACTTCCCGCTCTCTGGGGCCCTCGCTGAGAGCAACCCTGCTGAGCGCCTGTCCGCTCGGATCGGCCTGATCGATTTCACCCCGTGGATCTGTCCCCAGGGCATCTGCTACACCGAGCTCGGCCACGTCTCGGTCTACCTCGACAACAACCATCTCAGCTTCCCGTTCGTCAAGACGCTGGCGCCCGCACTGGACCAGCAGCTCGGCGACTTCCTGAAGCCGTGACACAGGGATGGTCATCGCCGCCACCTAGACTCGGAACTGTGAGTCACACGACGGCCGGCGCACCCGGAACGCCCCGGCGCTACTTCCACTCGCTGTGGCTGCTGTCGGCGCGGGACCTGCGGGTGCGATACGCGACGAGCGTGCTCGGCTACCTGTGGTCGGTGCTGGATCCGCTGGTGATGAGCGCGATCTACTGGTTCGTGTTCACGCAGGTCTTCCATCGCGGTCAGGTGGGGGAGCAGCCCTACATCGTGTTCCTCATCACGGCGCTGCTGCCCTGGGTGTGGTTCAACACCGCGGTGGGGGAGTTCACCCGCGCCTTCAAGAAGGACGCACGCCTGATCCGCTCCACGGCGATCCCCCGGTCGATCTGGGTCGTACGCGTGATTCTCACGAAGGGCCTGGAGTTCACCTTCGCGATCCCGGTGCTCGTGCTCTTCGCCGTGTTCGCGGGAGCTCAGGCGAACTGGTCCCTGCTGCTGTTCCCGGTCGCGATGATCTGGCAGACCGTGCTGCTGTTCGGCCTCGGGCTGCTGGTGGCGCCGCTCTGCGTGCTGTGGACCGATCTCGAGCGCACCACGGCGCTCATCCTCCGGGCCCTGTTCTACATCTCGCCGATCATCTACGGATTCAAGGATCTGCCGCACGAGCTGCACTTCCTCGGCGCCCTGAACCCGCTGTCCGGCATCTTCATGCTCTACCGGGTGGGGTTGTTCCCGGGGCAGTGGCAGCCCGAGCCCGTGATCATCGGCGCCGTCGTCACCGTGGTGTTCCTCGCCCTCGGTCTGCTCACGTTCCGCTCCCTCGAGCGCGATGTGCTGAAGGAGCTGTGATGACCCAGCACTCCGCGATCGAGGTCGACGGGCTCGGCGTACGGTTCCGCCTGGGCCGTCGCGGCCGGCGCAGCTTCAAGGACCTCTTCGCCGGCAAGAACCGGCGGAACCGTCCCGGCGAGTTCTGGGCGCTGCGGAACGTCTCCTTCACCGTGCGGCAGGGCGAGGCGATCGGCGTGGTCGGCCGCAACGGCCAGGGCAAGTCGACGTTGCTGAAGCTCGTCGCCGGCGTGATGCTGTCCGATGAGGGGCAGGTGCGCGTGCAGGGCGGAGTCGCCCCGCTGATCGAGCTCACCGGCGGATTCGTGGGCGACCTCACCGTGCGGGAGAACGTGCGGCTCACGGCCGGGCTGCACGGGATGGGGCGCGCGGAGATCGCGGCGCGCTACGACGACATCATCGACTTCGCCGAGTTGGAGAAGTTCCAGGACACCCCGTACAAGCACCTCTCCAACGGCATGAAGGTGCGCCTGGCGTTCTCCGTGGTGTCCCAGCTGGAGGAGCCGATCCTGCTCGTCGACGAGGTTCTCGCCGTGGGTGACAAGGCGTTCCGCGAGAAGTGCTATCAGCGCATCGACGAGTTGCTCGCCGACGGCCGCACGCTGTTCTTCGTGTCGCACAACGAGAAGGACCTGCGCCGGTTCTGCACGCGCGGCCTGTACCTGGACAAGGGCGGGCTCGTGCTGGACGCGTCGATCGGCGAAGTGCTGGACCGCTACAACGCCGACAACGCCTGATGCGACCCTGACCGCGCCTGATCGGCGCGCTGAAGGAAGCCGGTGACGCCCTCGCCGGGACCGGATCCGATCAGAGTCCGACGAGCGAGCGCAGCTGACCGAGCGCGGCGCGCGCGTCGACCAGGGGTCCCGATGGGTCGGATCCACCGGCGTAGGCCGAGCGCAGTGACTGCAGCCGGGCGGCGTAGGCGTTCACGGCTTCGCCCCATTGCGTCGCGATCGACGCGGGCGCGGGCTGGCCCGCCAGGTTCTGCGCGTCGTTCTGCAGCGAGTCGACGATCTGCACCGCCATGTCGCCGCTCTGGTTCTGCACGAGGTCGAGGCCGGTGGATGCGTCGTCGAGTCGCGGCTGCACCTGCGCGCGGAACTGGTCGACGGAGGGATCCGGCACCGGAGGCGGCGAAGTGGCCGGTGCGGTCGGCAGATCGGTCGGAGGCGTGGTGGGAGTGGGGGATGCCGTGGGCGTCGGGGTCGCCGTCTTCGACGTCGTCGGGCTCGGGGTCGGCGCGGGAGTGCCGTCGCCTCGCGGGATCAGGAACAGCACCACGACGGCCGCCACGATCAGCACCGCCACGATGAGTCCGATGATCAGGGCGATGCGGCCGCCGCGCTTCTTCGGCTCCTCGGGGAAGATCCAGACAGCTTCGGGCTTCTGCTCGCTCATCAGTCCTCCAGGGCCGGCATCGGGCGCCAGCTGCGGTCGCGGCCGATCTTCCCGCCGTCCCGCAGCCCGCGGAACAGGTTGCTGGTGCCGCGCACGGTGCGCTCGACGAACACCAGGCGGATGAGTTCCTTGGCGAAGGTCATCGAGGTGCCGAGGGCGAACAGCACGGGGTTGTACACGTCATGCGCGCGGTAGTACTGCTTCAGGTACGCGCGGTTGCGCATGATGTAGTAGCGGTAGGCGTTGCTGGACGCGTTCATGTGCCGCACGCCCATGTCCCACTGCTTGATCTCGCGGGTGCGCCGCAGCACGAACTCGTCCACGATCACGGCCTGGGTGCGCCGCGAGGCGAGCCAGCCGTACATCTGGTCGTCCCAGTAGATGAAGAACCGGGGATCCGGAAGCCCGATCTCCTTGACGATCGAGCGGTGGATGAACATGCCCTCGAAGCAACCGCTGTTCATCGGCTTGAACCCCGTGGCGTCGAAGCCGGCAGGAGCGAACGGGATCGGGATGCCCATGCGCTCCGCGATCCGGTACTGCCAGTAGAACGCGCTGCCGTCGTAGTCGTAGCGGCGCCCCTGGATGCTCTTGAAGCGCGGCGCCCATGCGCCCATCCTGGCGAGACCGTCGGGCAGCACCTCGACGTCGTCGTCCATCATCCAGATCCACTCGGATCCCAGCTCGTACGCGGTGCGCATGCCCTCGCTGAATCCGCCGGATCCACCGGTGTTCGTCTCCAGGCGCCGGTACACGATCTCCGCGCCGATCCGCGAGCGGTAGGAGTCGACGACGTCAGTGGTGTCGTCGGAGGAGGCGTTGTCGATGATGACGACGCGTCCCGGCTTCGGGTCCATCTGCACGATGCTGTCCAGCAGCCCCGTCAGCAGGTGCGAGCGGTTGTAGGTGACGACGACGATCGTCGCGGTGGCCGGGTCGAAGCCGGCAGCGGCGTTCTGGGGGTCAGGGGTCACGGATGTCGCTCCAGAGAAGGTGAGGGGAGGCCTCCAGCCTACCCGCGGAAGCCCGGGCAACCCTGCGAACGCGTGCGCGCGCCTCGTGCTTGTCCGAGGTCGCAGCCCGCCTCTCAACGATCCGGCAGCGGTGTCGAACTCGTCTGCACGGCGTCGATGTTCTCCCGCCAGGACCGTGACTGGCCGGCGCGCAGGGCGCACAGCACGAGCAGGAACCAGCCCGCATTGACGATCGTGAAGCTCTCGAACACGGAGTCGACGGCGAGCGCGACGAGCACCAGCGGCGCCCAGGCGTAGACGACCGAGCGCCGTACGCTCGCGACCAGCCAGGAGCGCACGAGCGCGATCCCGCCGAGCAGGCAGAACAGCAGGAAACCGCCCGCCCCCACCTGCAGGAGGACATCGAAGAAGGCGTTCAGAGCGCTGCCGTGGTGATCGCTCGTGAAGTAGTTGATCGAGTTGAACGGGTACAGCGCGTCGCTCCACAGGCCGAACCAGCCCCATCCCTGAGCCGGACGCTGCTGCACGTAGGGGGAGAGGGTGCTCCACAGCTCGACCCTGGTGTTGAAGTCGCTGCCCGCGTCGAGCAGCGCGACGATGCGGTGCCGGAAGATCGCGGTCGTGATGAGCGCCGCCAGCACCACCCCGCCGATCGTCCACTGCAGCGGGCGCCTCCGTGCGACCGGAGCCTGGCGCACGATCACCAGTGCCACACTTGCTGCGCCCACGACGGCCGCGAGCACGAGCACGGTGGGGGAGGCGGAGAAGAGCGCCAGGAACCCCGCCAGCACCACCGACGGGATGGCGATCCCGGCCGACAACGACTGCGAACGCCACTCCACCACGAACGTGATGACGGCGATGACGGCGATGAGTCCGAGCATGTTGCGCGTGCCGAAGAGCCCCTGGATCGGACCCCCGGCGGCGATCTCGCCCTGGATTCCCAGGAAGCGGAACGGCATGTCCAGCAGGACTCCGCTCATGATCTCGGCGACCAGGGATGCGCCGAGCAGGATCCGCAGGGCATCGCCCAGTGCGCGCACGGTCTGTAGGGTGTCCCGGATGTGGCCCACGACGACCGCGATCACCGCGTATCCGGCGAGGGCGGCCCAGGCCTTGAGCGTCGCCGTGGACGCGGTCGACCACACCGCGCTCGCGAGCGTCCACGCGAGGAACGCGAGCAGGGTCGACGGCGCGATCCGCAGCGGGCTGAGCTCCTCGCGGCGCACCCACAGGATGCCGACACCCGTCACGCAGAGCACGGCGATGATCGTGTTGAGGGTCGCGGGCGAGGTGAACGCGGAGATCGCGAACGATCCGAACACGCTCAGCAGCGCGCAGGTCGTGTAGGCGCGCGCCATCTCGACCGAGGCGAGGGTCCTCGCCAGGCGTCGCCGTGGAGTGGTCATGCCGTCTGCCGACGCGACTGCGGCGGTGCGCCCTCGCCGGGTCCGGATCCCACGAACGGCGAGATCTTCATCTTGAACGACAGCATCACGAGCAGCAGCCAGCCCCACAGCATGATGGGCGTCGACTCGGCCAGCCCCAGCACGAGCAGCATCCCGGCCAGCACGGTCGGCAGCAGCGACAACGCCGCGTAGGGGCGGTCCCGCACGAGATCCCAGCGGGGTCGGTCGACGGCGAAGAACCAGGCGCGCCACGCGAATGCGAAGAACGCGACCGCGATCAGCAGCACACCGACGATGCCGAGCTGGAGGAACACGTCGAGCCACATGTTGTGCGCCATGAACACGGTGATGCGGTGGTCGATGATCCAGTCGTGGAACGCTGGATCCCACGGCACCCAGGGGGAGGAGAAGCCGTTGCCGAAGACCGGACGGTGCACGGCGCGCTCCCACACCTTGCGCCAGATCTCCAGGCGCCCGGTCAGGTCGGAGGACTTGCCCAGCGCGCCGGACAGCGCGTCGCGGGCGAACCAGACGGCGGCGGCGCCGGCGACGGCGACCGCGGTGAACACGGCGTACAGCCGGCTGCGGGCGCCCGGTGTGCGTGTGCGACGCATGAGCAGGGCGGCTCCCAGCACCAGCACGCCGACGGCGAACGACGCGTACGCGGTGGCGGATCCGGCCCGCAGGAAGAAGAAAGCGGCGAGCACGATCCAGACCAGCAGTGCCGGCCGGCGCCGCGCACCCTGCGCGTACAGCAGCGCGAACACGACCAGAGCGAACGCGCAGAGGATACCCAGCGTGTTGGAGTTGCCGACGATGCCCTGCACCCGGCCGCCGTCGAACAGATCGCCGCGCACCCAGTACCAGTGCGGATCCGGCTTGCCCGCGGGCAGGTCCGAGAAGAACGGGAGCAGCGGATGCCGCAGCACCAGCGCGACCCACAGCTCGAGCAGTAGCGAGAGACCCAGGATCCACTTCAGCGCGCTCGAGAGCGCTCGCACGATCTCATGCCAGCTCAGCGTGAACGCGATGAACAGCGCGACGACGGTGATCGCCGCCTGCAGCGTCCAGGTGAGCAGCGTCGCCCACGGCCAGCCGGACCAGAACACCGAGAGCAGGGCGAGTGCCGTGTAGCCGAGGGCCGTCCACGGCATCCGTCGCCACGGGAACCGGGCGGGACGCGCCAGGGCGATGCGGGGGATCGCGAGCCCGAGCGTGCCGAGCAGCAGTACGCCCAGCACGACGGCCGCGCCGTCCACGCCGAGCAGATTGAAGACCGCGGTGTGCGCGAACACGGAGAAGAGCAGCAGCACGATGTGCGCGCGCAGCAGCAGATGCCGGGTGGACTCGCGTGCCGGAGCGCTCGGCGGAGGGGCCGTGGAGAGTCTGGAGTGCTGCGCCATCGTGGTTCAGAGTACCGCCCGCACCTCGGGACGCCGGGAGCGCCGCCGGTCTCCGACACGCCGTCGCGACACGCCGAGGACGTCGAAGAACGTTCAACGCGTGCTTGAGGGTTTACGATCCGCGACTTGACCAGGGCGAATGACACGGGTGTAATTAGTAATGCAACGCGGCCCGCGGCGCACCCGGGGGGAAACGAGGGAGAGGGCGACATGACGGCATACCGTTCAGACGTTCCCGATGACTGGTTCGTCGATCCGGTCCAATTGGGGGTGCCGGGCGTCCGCCGCCCGACCGAGGGCGACGACAATGCACTCGCGTGGCAGAGCGACGCGCTGTGCGCGCAGACCGACCCCGAGGCCTTCTTCCCGGAGAAGGGCGGCTCGACCCGCGACGCCAAGCGCATCTGCACCACCTGCGACGTGCGGGGCGAATGCCTCGAATACGCCCTGAACAACGACGAGCGCTTCGGGATCTGGGGCGGCTTGTCGGAGCGCGAGCGCCGCAAGCTCAAGCGCCGCGCCGGCTGACGAATCGGTCGTTGAGCGAGGACCAGCGCGAAGCGATCGACCGAGACGAAACGCGGCGCCCTCGCAGCCCCGCCGCTTCGGTTGCGCGGTCGCGGTCCCCGCAATGCGTCTGCCAGGAATACCGGGACGCGCCCACGTCCCAGTCCTCCCTCCGGCGACAGGCCGCTTAGGCTGACCCCGTCATGTCTGCCCGAGTACACGCCGTCCTCGTCGCCCGTTCGGGTGCGACCTCCCTCGCGCGCCTGCTGCGCGCCCTCGATGCGCTCGCCGCGCAGACCCGCCGGCCGGATGCGCTGACGATCGTCGCGTGCGGCTCCTCGAGCGCCCTCCGCGGCAGCGCCCGCGTCGCCGAGGCCGCCGAAGCGGTGATCGAGACCAAGGCCTCCACGACCCTGGCCGCCGCGGTGTCGCTCGCGCTGCCGCGTGTCGCCGAGGGCGCGGCGCTGTGGATTCTCACGGAGGATTGCGCCCCCGCTCCCACTGCGCTCGAGCAGCTCGCCGGCGCGCTGGAGCGCTCGCCGGCGGCCTCGATCGCCGCTCCCAAGCTCGTGAGCGATGTCGACGAGCACCGCATCGCGTCGTTCGGGCAGAGCATGACCCGCCTCGGCCGCGCCGTCGACCCTGCACGGGGCGAACTCGACCAGGGCCAGCACGACGGCATGGACGACGCGCTCGGCGCGGATGCGCGCGGGCTGCTCCTCCGCGCCGGTCGCGGGCTGCGCCCCGACGCCGGTCTGGGCGGCCGCGACGAGGGGCTCGATCTGGGCATCCGTGCCCGCCTCGCCGGCGGCCGCATGGCGCTCGCCGCCGGAGCGAGGATCGCCGTGGACGACGGCGCCGACGTCGAGGGCACGGCGGCGGACGCTTTCGCCCGCCGCCGCGCACAGCTGCATCGTCGGCTGAGCTACGCCCCCGCTGCGGCCGTGCCGTTGCACTGGCTCTCGCTGCTGCCCCTCGCGCTGTGGCGCTCGATCACGCACCTGACCGGGAAGCGTCCCGCCGCGGTGCTTCCGGAGTGGGGCGCCGCCGGCATCACGATGGTCTCAGGATCCGCCGTAGCGCGCTCTCGGCGCGCGATCCGCGCCGATCGCAGCGCGAGCTGGGCGAGCATCGCTCCGCTCCGGGTCACTCGAGCCCAACTGCGCCAGCGCCTCGATGACGGGCACGGCACCGAGGCCGGGGTGCACGAGGAACTCGGGTTCTTCTCCGGGGGCGGCGCCTGGGCCGTGCTCGGCGCGCTGGTCGCCGGCGTCGCACTGTTCGCCTCCTTGCTGGCCTGGCCCGCCCTCGGTGGCGGGGCGATGCTGCCGCTGCGGCAGACCGTCGGCGCGCTGTGGCGAGACGCCGCCTACGGGCAGCGCGGCTTCGGGATCGACGTGGTCGGCCCCGCGGATCCGTTCTCCGGCGTGCTGGCCGTGCTCGGCTCACTCTGGCCGGGATCGCCCTCATACGCTCTGCTGCTGCTCTGGGTCGCGGCCCTGCCGCTCGCCGTGCTCGGCGGATGGTTCGCCGCCACCCGCATCACCGACAAGCCGGGGCTGCGGATCCTGACCGGCGTCGTGTGGGCGCTGTCGCCCGCCTTCCTGATCGCGCTCGCCGAAGGGCGCCCGGCCGCGGTGCTGCTGCACCTGCTGCTGCCCTGGGTGCTGCACACCGCCCTCGTCGCCCAGCGCTCCTGGGGGGCGGCCGGGGCGGCGTCGCTGCTGACGGCGGCCGCACTGGCGTGCGCGCCGTCGCTCGCGCCGGCCTTCGTGCTGCTCTGGTTCATCGCGATCGTGTGGCTGCTCGCTCGACGCTCGGTACGCGGCGCCGTGCGCATGGTCTGGGTGCTCGTTCCGGCCGTCGTCGTGTTCGCCCCGCTCGTGATCTGGCACCTCGCGCACGGCTCGCTGTGGGCTCTGCTGTCGGATCCCGGTGCGATCGTCGTGGCGCCGCAGGCGGCCGCGGATGCGGCCGGGCGTCTGTCGCTGCTCGCCGGACTGCCCACCATGGACCAGGCCGGCTGGCCGACGCTGCTGGGTGTGAAGGACGCGTCCTGGGTGCTCTGGTTCGGCGCCCCGCTCGCCGTGCTCGCGGTGTTCTCCACGATCACACGTCGGTGGAGCGTGGGGATCGGATCCCTCCTCGTCGCCGCCACCGGGCTCGCGACCGCGTTCGCCGCGGTGGGCGTCGCGGTCGCGTTCGCACAGTCGCAGGCCGTGCCGATCTGGCCAGGATCCGGACTGAGCCTCGCGTGGATCGGCGTGCTGGGCGGAGCTTTGGTGACCCTGGACTGCGCGATCACCCGCCCGGCGCTGCGCGGAGCCGCGGCGCTCATCGCCGCCGCCGGAATCGTGGTGTGCGCGGTGCCGACCGCCGTGTCGTTCGTCACGGGGACCGCGACGATCCAGCGCGGTGACCTCACCACGCTGCCCGCGTATGTGAACGCCCAGGCCCGCGCCGACCGCGAGCTCGGAACGCTCGTGCTCAGCGCCCAGCCGGACGGCGCCCTCGCCACCACGGTGGTGTGGGGTGCGAGTGCCACCCTCGGCGCGCAGGCCACGATCATCAACACGGCGACCTCGGCGCCGGGCAAGGACTACACCGAACTGTCGGTCGATCTCGTCTCTGCGCGACAGTTCGATGCGCCCAAGGCGCTCGGCGCGCTGGGAGTGCGTTTCGTGCTGCTTCAGGCGGGTTCGGAGAAGGAGACCTCGGCGGAGCGCTCGCTGCGCCTGCAGTCCGCCACGGCCCTGGATCAGCGCGCGGGCTTCGTGCGCGTCGGCGAGACGCCTCGCGGGGTGCTGTGGCGCATGGATGCCGAGCCGGCCACGCGCGCGGGGATGAGCGCCGGGCAGCGCGCCACAGCGCAGCTGGTCGTGACGGTGGAGCTGATCGTGCTGCTCGCCGCGCTGCTGCTGTCGATCCCGACCCGTGCCTCGCGCCGGGCCGCGCGAGCCGTTCCGCGCGCGGTCGGCGTGCTGCCGGAGCGCGCTCCCCGACCGGTCAAGCCGGCACGCGAGCGCCCCGCCCGCGCGCCGAAGAAGCGCAAGGGCGCGTCCGGTTCGGTCGTGATCCCGGGCGAAGCGGCGGCGGCAGAAGGCGCCGCCGCGCCCGACACCGTGATCGACGACGAGGCATCTCCCGGGACGGAACCGCCTGCCCAGGCGGACTTCGAGGAAGCTCCGGTCGAGAGCGACGCGGACTCGGCCGATCGGCCGGCGGATCCCGACGCGACGCCTGCGGATCCGTCTGCAGCTGCGGATCCAGATCCCGAACCCGAACCCGAACCCCAGGACCCCGGATCCGCTCCCGCCGATACGGCATCCGCGCCCGCGAAGGAGGCCGACGAATGAGCAGCAGGACCTCCGTGCGTCTCGTCGCCACCGGGGCTCGCCTGGTCGCAGGCGTCGTCGTGTCCGCGGCCTGCGTGGCCGGCGCGGTCATCGCGATCCCGGCCGCCTGGCCCACGATCGCGCACACACCGGCTCATTCCACGGTCAAACCCGTGGCGGGCGACACTCTGCTCAGCTGCACCGGGTCCTTCCTGGCGCTCGGGCGCGACGCCGCGCAGGCATCCCAGCTCAGCGTCGCAGGCAGCCCGAACCTCGTCAGCGGCGCCTCGGCGGGCGAGAACCTGACCCCGGGCGAGCTCGGCATGTCCGATGTGGTGGGCGCGACCTCGGCGCCGGCGTTCACAGCCTCCCCGCAGAATCGCGAGTCCGCCCTGGCCGCGGCTGCCCAGTCCGTCACGGTATCCGCCGACGACCTCTCCGGCTTCGCGGCGTCCGCCTGCCGTCCGCCGAGCATGGAGTCGTGGATCGTCGGCGGCGCCGGCACCACCGGATCGAGCGACATCCTGCTGATCGCGAACCCGGGCGCCGTCACGGCGACCGTGACGTTCACCGAGTACGGTTCGGCCGGCGGCACGCACTCCTCGGAGCTGGTCGTGCCCGCGGGCACCCAGTCCACGGTCCCGCTCGTCGCGGGGTCGGCGGGGGAGAGCAGCCCCGTCGTCGAGGTGACCTCGAGTGGTGCACCGGTGCGCGCGGCGCTGCAGTCCAGTCTGATCCGCACCCTGGATCCGGTCGGCATCGACGTGCAGGACGCCATCGCGCAGCCCCAGAAGGAGTTCTCTCTGCTCGGCGTACGCGCGGTGGTCGGGTCGGACGACGACGACAACGCCTCGACGGCGGTCCGCCTGCTGGCGCCCGACGCCGACGCCACCGTGACGCTGCAGCCACGCAACGCCGCCAACGGCAGCAAGATCGGCGAGCCGAAGACGGTGAAGCTCACGGCGGGCCAGGTCGGATCCGTCAACTTCTCCGCGCTGAAGCCCGGACTGTATGCCATCGACGTGACCGCGAGCAATCCGGTCGTCGCCGCCGCCTGGCAGACCACCGGGTCCGCCAAGGGATCCGACTTCGCCTGGATGACTCCGGCCCCGGTCATCACCGGCACCACGGCCTTCGCCGTGGCGGACGGGCCGGCACCGCAGCTGCACCTGCAGAACGCCTCGGACCAGGCGACCACGGTCGAGCTCACCCCGATCGACGGCGGGGCGACCCAGCGCGTCACGCTGCAGCCCGATGGGGCTGCCACAGTGACCGTCAGCGCTTCCACCACATATTCGCTGTCTTCGCCGACCGCGGTGCGCGGTGCGGTGGTCTACTCGGGCATCGGCCGGCTGGCCGGGTATCCGGTCTGGGCCACGGACGCCGCAGCGGCCCCGATCACGGTCTACCAGCGCTAGACGGGCCGGGCGTTAGCGTCGCTGCTCCGTCGGGCGCGTCACTCGTCGGTGTCGAAGCCGCGTGGATCCATCTCCCACGGCTCGCGTCCGATGTACTGCGCCGCCGCGCGGAACACCGCACCCTCGATCGCGACGCGGCGGTGCGCGCTGTCGTCGTGACCGGGCTCGAGCAGCCGTTCGATGGGCACACGGAACAGCACGATGCGCTGCGCCTGGGTGTCCACGAGCCAGCGCGGCAGACCGTCCGGATCCGCATGGGTGGGCATCGCCGCGATCTCGATGCGCACCGGGCGAAGGTCCGGCCACATCGAGCGCAGCAGTTCGACCGCGGAGCCGACGTGCAGGTCGAACGTGTCGAGGCGCCCGTCGAGCGGTGGCAGCGGCGGCCGCACCACGGAGCTGCGGCCCAGACGGCCGTGCCGGCCGTGCCGGTCGCCGCGGCGCGGGACGACCGCACGGCGGGATCCACGAGCACGGCGCATGCGGCAAGTCTAGGCGGCACCGGCGGTCCAGGCGGCACCGGCAGTTCGGTCCGGACCTCGCCTGTTCCTCCGCGGATGGGCGGATCCGACTCACGTGCGCGCGGCATCCCGGCGCGGGCGGTGCGCGGTCGTAGCCTGAAGGGGATGTACGGACGACTCTGCTCCAAGGTGGGCTGCGCGCGCGAGGCCGTGGCGACCCTCACCTACGACTACGGCGACCAGATGGCGGCGCTCGGGCCGCTCGGCGTCGAGAACGACCCGCACGCGCACGACCTGTGCGCGATCCATGCCGAGCGCCTCTCCGTGCCGGCGGGCTGGATCGTCGTCCGCCACGAGACGCTGCGGGCCTGAGGGCTCGCGGGGTCTAGACGCCGACGTCCACGCCGCTGAGGCGCTGCACACGCGCATCGGCGAGCGCGAGCGCCCGCCGTTCGCGCTCCCGGCGCAGCACCGTCGCGGCCACGAGCACGGCCTCGGGGGGTGCGGCGGGAACCGGCGAGATGAACGCCGACGCCTCCGTCAGCAGCTCATACGCGATCCGCGCCCTGGCGGGCGGGAGCAGCTGCGGCGCGCTGTCCAGGAACTGCGAGATGCGCCGTGCGAGCCGATCGGGCATGCGGGCCACGTCCGCGATCGCCGCCCACGACTCCATGCCCGGCGGCATGACCGGCACGCGCGCGGCCAGGCGCGGCGTGCGCACCTTCTGGCTGTACGTCCCGGCGACGAGGTCGCCCAGACGCTGCGATCGCGCGGTGAAGGCCGCGGTCAGGAAGGCGACGGCCCCGAACGTGAGGTAGGTCTCGAAGACGCCGATGAGCGCACGGATGAGAGCGTGCCGGAATCCGGCCGCGCCGCCGTCGACGCGCACGATCCGTCCGCCCACGGCGAGCTTGCCGAGGCTGCGGCCGTGGGTGAGGGTCTCGATCGTGCACGGCACGATCACGAACGCGGTGACCAGCGCCAGCACGGCGAGTATCCGGTCCAGGGCGGGATCCCCGAACGCGCCCAGCATCCAATAGCGCACGGCGATGTAGCCGAGGAAGACGGCCCAGCTCAGAGCCGCGTCGATCAGGGCGCCCAGCGTGCGGAAGAAGAGGCCGACGGGCTGCACTTCGATCGCGACGGCCTCGCCCGAGAGCACCTCGTCGTCGCTGTCGAGTGCGGCGATCGAGTGCGCAGCGCCCACGGCGTTCGAGGCGCTGGCATCCGACATGGGTACAGTAAAACACGTGGACGCCGACGCACTCGCCGATGCCAGGAGCCGCGAGTGGGCGCGCCTGGACGAGCTCAGCCGGCAGTCGCTCGACGGCGCCGGTGTCGACGAGCTCATCACTCGCTACCGGGCGGCATCGGCGGATCTCGCCGATCTGCGCAGTTCGGTCGGATCCTCTCCGCAGAGCGCGCACGTCTCCACGATCCTGGCCAGGGCACGGTTGCGACTCACGGGTCAGGGCGACAACGTGCTCCGGCAGACCGGTCGCTTCTTCACCCAGCAGCTTCCCGCGGCGCTGTACCGGCTGCGCTGGACCACGCTGGTCATCGCGCTCGCAAGCCTGGCGGTGGTCGTCGGCGTGGCGATCTGGATCACCTCGGATCCCGCGCTCGTCGCGGCACTCGGATCCAAGGCCGATCTGAAGTACTACGTCGAGCACTCCTTCACGGACTACTACACCGAGAATCCGGCGGCCGAGTTCGCCGGCATGGTGTGGACGAACAACGCCTGGATCGCCGCGCAGTGCGTGCTGCTCGGGGTCACCGGCATCTGGCCGATCATGGTGCTCATGCAGAACGCCGTGAACGTGGGCCTGGCGGTCGGGGTCATGTTCGCATTCGGGCGCGGCGACGTGGTGGTGCTCTACCTGCTGCCGCACGGAATGCTCGAACTCACCTGCATCTTCGTCGCCGCTGCGGCGGGCCTGCACATCTTCTGGGCCTGGCTGGTGCCGGGCGAGCGCACCCGCGGCGAGGCCCTCGCGGTCGCCGGGCGCTCGCTCGGCACCGTCGCCATCGGGCTCGTGTTCGCGCTCGGGCTCTCCGGCCTGGTCGAGGGATTCGTGACCGGCTGGGGACTGCCCTGGCCGGTGAAGATCGGGATCGGCGCGCTCGCGCTGGCGGTCTTCCTCGCCTACATGCTGATCGCGGGCCGTCGTGCCCAGCGACTCGGCGAGAGCGGCGACCTCACCGAGTTCGAGGCCGGCACACCGACGCTCGTTGCCGGCTGAGCGCGCCGCGATCGCGGGCCGTCGCGGCCGGTTCCGTGACGTGGATCCGGAGTCGTGGGTTTCAGCGCTCGGCGGGGACGGGAGCGTCGAACAGCGCGCGGTAGGTGAATCCGGCGATCAGGGCGCCCAGGATCGGGAACACAAGGAATACCCACAGCTGCGCGAGCGGCGCGACGCCGCCGTAGATCGCGGTGGCCAGCGATCGCGCCGGGTTCAGCGATGCGTTGTCGATGGGCAGGGTCGCCAGGACGCCGAGGGTCAGCGTCAGGCCGATCGCGATGCCCGCGAACGGCGTGCCGCGCACGGGGTGGGTGACGCCGAGGACCACGAAGAGGAACAAGGCCGTGAACACGACCTCGGCGATGATCGCGGCCCACACGCCGAAGCCGCCGGGGGACAGCGCGCCCCAGCCGTTGCTGGCGAAGCCCGCGTCCTGCGCCCGGGGCAGCCAGCCGTCCGGACCGAACGTGCCGATCAGGGTGAGCACGGTGGACGCCACGACGCCGCCGACGCACTGCGCGACGACGTAGGGACCGGCGTCCTTCCACGGGATGCGGCCGGCCGCGGCGGCGCCGAGCGTGACGGCCGGATTGAAATGGCCGCCCGAGATCGGTCCGAAGGCGTAGACGCCGACGAGCACCGAGAGCCCGACGGCGAGCGCGACGGCGAGGTAGATCGCCCCCTGCGCTCCGGGGTCGGTGAAGTGGTTCGATGCGAACAGGGCCGTGCCCATCGCGGCGGCCACCAGCAGGAACGTCCCGAGCCCCTCGGCGACGAGGCGAGCGGGGAGCGGGGACGCCGGCGTCGCGGGCGATTCGATGCGGGACATGGGACTCCTTGCTGTCGGGCGCCGAGCGGGCGCCGCCCTCAGCGACACTACCGGCGAAGCCGTGCGCGGCACCGCAGCGCCGACGGCCCGCCCCGGGATCGGGACGGGCCGTCGGTCGTTCGCGCTGCGGTGGGATCGCGGGATCAGCGCACGTCGTAGCGGTCGAGTTCGGCGACCTTGACCCAGGCCTTCACGAAGTCGTCGACGAACTTCGCGCTCGCGTCATCGCTGGCGTACACCTCGGCCAGCGCCCGCAGCTCGGAGTTCGAGCCGAAGACGAGGTCGGCGCGGGTGCCCACCCACGTCGTCTCTCCGGTCGCGTCGTCGGTGGCCTGGAACACGTGGGATCCGGGATCGAGCGGCTTCCAGGTCGTGTTCAGGTCGAGCACGTTCACGAAGAAGTCGTTCGTGAGCACGCCAGGCGTCCGGGTGAACACGCCGTAGGGCGAGGCGTCCCAGTTCGTGCCGAGCACGCGCAGACCGCCGACGAGCACCGTCATCTCGGGTGCGGAGAGCGTCAGCAGGCCGGCACGGTCGATGAGCAGCACCTCCGCCGGGATCGCACGGGCCACGTCGCTGACGTAGTTGCGGAAGCCCTCGGCCTGCGGGTTCAGGTACTGGAACGACTCGATGTCGGTTTGCTCCTGCGTGGCGTCGGTGCGTCCCGGCGTGAACGGGATCTCCACGGCGCGCCCCGCGGCGGCCGCGGCCTGCTTCACGCCGACGTTGCCCGCGAGCACCACGAGGTCGGCGAACGACACCTGCGCGCCGCCGGTCGCGTTGAACGCCTCCTGCACGCCCTCCAGCGCCGCGATCACGCGGGCGAGCTCGACAGGCCGGTTGACCTCCCAGCTGCGCTGCGGCTCGAGGCGGATCCGGCCTCCGTTCGCGCCGCCGCGCTTGTCGCTGCCGCGGAACGAGGAACTCGCGGCCCACGCGGTCGACACCAGGTCGGAGACGCTGAGACCGGTCGCGGCGATGCGCTGCTCGAGGTCGGCGATCTCGGCGGCGCCGATGAGCGCACCCTCGTGCGCGGGCACCGGGTCCTGCCAGAGCAGGTCCTCGGCGGGCACCTCGGCGCCGAGATAGCGGGTCTTCGGGCCCAGGTCGCGGTGGGTGAGCTTGAACCAGGCCCGGCTGTACGCATCGGTGAACGCGGCCTGGTCCTGGCTGAAGCGCAGCGAGATCTCGCGGTAGATCGGGTCCTCGCGCAGGGCCAGGTCGGTGGTCAGCATGCGCGGCTCGCGGCGACCCTCGCCCTGTGCCTCCGGGACCGAGTCCGATCCGGCGCCATCGGTCGGCTTCCAGTGCTTGCCGCCGCCGGGGCCCGTGGTGAGCTCCCAGTCGTAGGCGAACAGGATGTGGAAGAACTCGTTGTCCCAGCGGGTGGGGTGGTAGGTCCAGGTGACCTCGAGGCCGGATCCGATCGTGTCGTTTCCGTGTCCGGCGCCGTGGCTGCTCTTCCAGCCCAGACCCATCTGCTCCATCGGGGCGCCCTCGGGCGACTCGCCGACGTTCCCCGCTTCGGGGGCCGCGCCGTGGGTCTTGCCGAAGGTGTGGCCGCCGGCGATGAGGGCGACCGTCTCCTCGTCGTTCATCGCCATGCGACCGAACGTCTCGCGGATGTCCTTCGCGGCGAGAAGCGGATCCGGGTTGCCCTCGGGCCCCTCGGGGTTGACGTAGATGAGACCCATCATGGTGGCCGCGAGCGGCTTCGCGAGCGAGCGCTCGCCCTGCTCATCGGTCGAGATGCGGGCACTGGAGTCGAGCCAGATCTTCTCGGAGCCCCAGTACACGTCGTCGTCCGGCTCCCACACATCGGGGCGGCCGCCGGCGAAGCCGAAGGTGGGCATGCCCATCTGCTCGTGCGCGACGTTGCCGGCGAGGATCATCAGGTCGGCCCAGCTCAGCGCCTTGCCGTAGGTCTTCTTCACGGGCCAGAGCAGGCGGCGGGCCTTGTCCAGACCCACGTTGTCCGGCCAGCTGTTCAGCGGGGCGAAGCGCTGCTGGCCGTTGCCGCCGCCGCCGCGGCCGTCGAACACGCGGTACGTGCCGGCGGAGTGCCAGGCCATGCGGATCATCAGCGGACCGTAGTTGCCGAAGTCCGCCGGCCACCACGGCTGCGACTCGGTGAGCAGCGCGGCGATGTCGCGCTTGACGGCGTCGAGGTCCAGCGCCTCGAACGCGGCGCGATAGTCGAAGTCCTCGCCGTGCGGGTCGCCGACGGCGGGGTTCTTCGCGAGCTGGCGCAGGTTCAGGCGCTCAGGCCACCAGTCGGTGTTGCCGGTGCGGCTACCGGTGGGGCGCGGCGCGGGGGCGCCGCCGGCGTGGTCGATCGGGCAGGTGAGTTCGTCAGTCAAGGCTGATCCTTCCTGTTCTTTCGTGGGGTTTCAGGCACGCCGATCGCCGCTCCGAGGGAAGGTCCCCGGGCGGGCGGCGCGAGTCTCGGTCAAGCGGACGGCCGCACCTCGTCGCAGGTGCGGCACACCGCGCGGTAGGTGACGGAGGCTTCGAGCAGGCGCATGCCGTGGTCTTCGGCCGGGTGCAGGCACGGCGAGGCGCCGACAGCGCAGGAGACGACCTCGAGCCGGCCGCAGCGGACGCACTGCATGTGGTGGTGGTTGTCGCCGGGTTCGACCTCGAAGAGCGCACGGTCGGCATCGGGCAGGCTCACCCGCCGGATGATGCCGGCCGTGGCGAGGTCGCCGAGGATCGCGTGCACCGTCGGCAGAGCGATATCGGCGCCTTCGACGGCGGTGTGGATCCGATCCGCCGAGCTGTGCGGGGCGAGGGCGAGGGCCTGCAGCACCGCGATGCGCTGCACGGTCACGCGCAGTCCTGCGTTGCGGAGGATGGCGGAGGTCTCCATGCCTCCACCGTAGCTTTTTCTGAATGATTCAGGAAAAGCCGCGGTCATCGGGGCGTGTCGCCAGAGGGCCGGTCAGAGCCGGCCGGCCGCCTTGAGCTCCAGGTAGCGGTCCGCGATGCGCGGCGGCAGGTCCTCCGGATCCGCGGCGAGCGGCTCGCCGCCCGCGCGCCGGATCGCGTCGGCGACCCGTGCGGCATCGGCGAGGGTCCGCTCGGCGGCGGCGGCGAGATAGACGTCCTCGCGCGAGTCCCTGGCGCGGGCCAGGTCGTCGATCGAGAGATCCGTGGAGGATCCGACCAGGATCGTCGTGGCGCGCGAGGCGCGGGGGAACGCACCGAGGAACGACCGCGCGCTCTCCACTGCATCCTGCGCGGTGAGAACGACGATGAGCGACGGGCGGGTGGTGACCGAGCGGATCGCTGCGAACGCGGCGCCCCAGTCCGTGTCCACGAGGCGGGCGTGCACGGGAGCCATCGCGTCCGAGAGCGCCGGCAGCAGCGCCGGACCCTCGACGCCGCTCACCCGGCCGCGCACCGCGCGGTCGAACAGCAGCAGGTGCACGTGGTCGCCCGCACGCTGGGCGAGGGCCGACAGCAGCAGCGCGGACTCATAGGCGGCATCCAGGCGCGTGCCGTCGCCCACGCGCGCGGCGGCGGTGCGGCCGGTGTCGATGAGGATCACGACGTGCCGGTCGCGCTCGGGACGCCAGGTGCGCAGCATCGTGGTGCCGGCGCGGGCGGTGGCGCGCCAGTCGATCGAGCGCACATCGTCGCCGCGCACGTACTCGCGCAGCGAATCGAACTCCGTGCCCTGGCCGCGCACCTGCACGCTCGTGTTGCCGTCGAGCTCGCGCAGCCGTGCCAGACGCGACGGCAGGTGCCGGCGCGATGTGAACGGCGGCAGGATCCGGATCGCTCCGCGCACGAGGTGCCGTCCTTGGCGTCCTGCCAGCCCGAGCGGACCTGTGGAGCGGACGGCGACGAACTCGCTCGCCAGCTCGCCCCGGCGGCGCGGCAGCAGGGTGATCGGGACGCGTCGGCGCTCGCCGGCGGGCAGGTCCAGCGTCGCCCTGCCGCGGTTCCCGGCGCCCGCGGTCGGCTGCCACGCATCGCGCAGTTGCCCGCGCAGCCGGCGCTCGCCGAGGTTCTGCACGATCAAGGTCGCGGTGACCGGCTCGTGCTGCCGCGCGCGGTTCGGCACCTCGCGGACGATCCGCAGCGCGCCGAGCGGGGCTGCCGCGACCACGTCGACGCCGACCAGGACCGCGCACAGCGCCAGCCAGCCGAGCAGGACGAACCACGGCGACACCCCGAGGACGTCGAGCAGCACGAGCGGAACGACGCCGAGTGCGGCGACGATCACGAGGCGACCGGTGAGGAACATCAGCGGTGTCTCCGCGGCCTAGATCGGGACGCGGGTCTGCTGCACCACGCTGGTGAGCACGGCGTCGGCGGACACGCCCTCCATCTCGGCGTCGGGGCGCAGCTGCAGGCGGTGCCGCCAGACCGGGATCAGCATGGTCTGCACGTGGTCGGGGGTGACGGCGCTCGAGCCGTTCAGCCAGGCCCAGGCCTTCGCCGCGGCGAGCAGCGCGGTGGAGGCGCGGGGTGAGGCGCCCAGCTGCACCGACGGCGACTGCCGGCTCGCACGGGCGAGGTCGACCACGTAGCCGAGCACGTCGTCCGTGACCTGCACGCGACCGGCCGCCTCCTGCGCGGCGAGGATCTCCTGGGCGCTGACGACGGGGTGCAGATCCGTGAGCTCCCGCGGCGAGAAGCCGTCCGCATGGCGACGCAGCACCGAGACCTCCGCGTCGCGCTCCGGCATGCCGACCACGAGCTTCATGAGGAAGCGATCCAGCTGGGCCTCCGGCAGGGAGTAGGTGCCTTCGTGCTCGATCGGGTTCTGCGTCGCGGCGACGAGGAACGGATCCGGCAGCGGCATGCTCGCCCCGTCCGACGACACCTGGCGCTCCTCCATGGCTTCCAGCAGCGCCGCCTGGGTCTTCGGCGGGGTGCGGTTGATCTCGTCGGCGAGCAGGATGTTGGTGAACACCGGACCGCGGCGGAACTCGAACTCGCCGGTCCTGGCGTCGTAGACGAGGGATCCGGTGACGTCGCCGGGCATGAGGTCGGGGGTGAACTGCACGCGCTTCGTGTCCAGCCCGAGCGCCCGGGAGAACGAGCGCACCACGAGGGTCTTCGCGACTCCCGGCACGCCTTCGAGGAGCACGTGGCCCCGCGCCAGCAGCGCCACGAGCAGGCCGGTGACCGTGCCGGCCTGGCCGACGACGGCCTTGTCCACCTCGGCGCGGACGCGCTGCATCGCCTGGCGGAGCGCGGCGTCGTCGGAGCCTGGCGCCGTCGCGGATCCTTGTCGGGACGCCGCCGGGGACGACCCCTGGGCCGGCGCTGCCGGCGGGGCGGGCGGCGCCGGCGGATACCCGAGCGGGGCGGTTCCTGCGGGGTCGGTGCCGGGACGATCGGTCACGGGGTGCTCCTTTCGATGCGGACGGCGTTCTCGACGGCGGTCTCCAGCTCGGCGAGACGGCGGGCGTAAGGGACGAGGTCGGCGTCGCCGACGGGCAGCGGGCCGATGAGCAGGGCACGGCAACCGGCCCTGTCCACGCGGATCCGGTCCGCTGCGGCATCCGCCACGGCCGCGGGATCGGCCCGGGCGGCGAGGCCCAGGCGTGCGGCGAGGCGGGAGAGCGTGCCGGCACGGAGCGCGTCGGCCGCATGCGCGGCGTCGGCCGCCTTCGCGGTGAGCCTGGCGCGGCCCAGCATGGTCTCCGAGGCCCGGACGGTGACCGGCAGCGTCTCGGAGACGAGCGGCCCGAACCGGCGCCCGCGCCAGACGGCGGCGAGGAGGGCGGTGATCATGCCCAGGACGATCACCGGCGTCACCCATCCGGGGGTGAGATCGGCCAGGCTCTTCGGTACGTCGACCTCGGAGCGATCGGAGTCCTCGTACGAGGGCACGTACCAGATCACGTGCGGCCGTGCGCCGAGCAATGCGAGTCCGAGCGCCGCGTTGCCGTTCTCGGCGAGGTGCTCGTTCGTGAACAGCGCGTCGCCGTCGACGATCGCGCGACGGACGCCATCCTGCTCCGAGATCAGCACCGCGGCGCCCTCGGCCGCATCGCCGAAGCAGGAGGTGACGCCGGAGTCAGGGAGGAACAGCTGGCCGGGGACGATCGTCCCGACGTGCGCGAAGGCGGGGACGTCGCAGTCGGCGCGCGCCAGGGGCGGCCCGGACGGGAAGGCGTAGGTGCCGAGCTGCAGCATCCGCAGCATCCGCGAGCTCGGCGAGATCAGCACCACGTCGTGCGCGGCGTCGGTGAGCTCCGTGACCGCCGCGTCCGTGAGCGGGTACGGATCGCTCATCACGAGTGTGGTCTCCGCGTCCAGCCGGGCCGCCACGTCAGCCCGCGAGCGCACGACGTCGATGGTCACGCCCTGCTGGCGGAGGATCTGCGCGAGCGCCTGCGTGCCCCCCGGAYCGGGGCGCTCCGGGTCGAGCGCGTCCCGCTGCACGGGCGAGGCAGATGTGAGCAGCAGACCCGCAGCGGCGACGATGAGGACGAGCGCGATCACCAGGACCCAGCCCAGGATCCGTCGCACGCGGCGTGGCGCACGCACGAGCGTCCCCGCGGGACGCGTGTCGGCGGAGGACGTGTCGGCGGAGGACGGGGTGTCGGATCGGCCGTCGATGCGGTCCGGGGCGGGTGAGACGGGGGGAGCGGTGCTCATGCGGGCACCGCCTCGGGCAGCACCTGCGGGCGCAGCGCGCGCAGGCGGTCATCGGTCTCGGCGAGCGCGCGGTACTGGGCCGATGTGCCGGAGTGGCCGAGGTAGCGCACGTCGTCGAACGCCACCGCGGCGGCGTGCAGCGCCTCGCCTTCCCCGGGGAACGGCACGACGGCCTCGCGGGCGATCGTCTGGGCGGTCGCTCCGGGCGCCGGCGCGATGAGGTCGCGCTCGATGAGAGACCGGGCGACGGCGCGGTAGCGCAGCACGATCGCCTCGGCCCAGTCCTCCTCGCGCGACGCACGCTCGGCGTCGGCGCGCAGTTGGGCGGCGGTGCGATCGTCGGCGGATCCGAGGAGCACGGATCCGGCAGAACGGGATCGGGAGCGCCGCGGACGTCCCCAGATCAGCAGCACCGCGATGAGGGCGGCGACGAGCACGGCGCCGATCACGATCGCGGCCCATGGGCCGAGGTCGAC
The DNA here is from genome assembly GCF_052115565.1 of Microbacterium sp. 2MCAF23. Classification (NCBI taxonomy): domain Bacteria; kingdom Bacillati; phylum Actinomycetota; class Actinomycetes; order Micrococcales; family Microbacteriaceae; genus Microbacterium; species Microbacterium sp. 2MCAF23. The sequence goes on from NZ_JBFRGY010000006.1 coordinate 127,431, forward strand.
GGCGTGCTGCGGCGTGAACAGGTCGGCGAGCCAGTCGATCACGGCGCGGGCCCATTGATCGATGAGCGTGGGCTTCGCGGCCTGGTACTCGGGCTTCGCCAGCTCCTTCTCCGCCAGCTCGCGCGCGCCATCGCCGTCGGGGATGAGGGGGATCGAGGCGAGCTTCGCGCAGAGCGTCGCGGGGAGCGTGATCACGGCGACACGGACGGCGGGACCCGTCATGGCCGATCGGATCCGGGCGCGGTCCACCCGTCATCTCGCGTCGGGGCGGCCCAGGGGCTCTGCTGCGCGGGCGGGATCGGGGCGGCGGGTACGGGCGGCGCCGGGGGAGCAGGTGGGGTCGCCGGCGTCGCTCGCGGGCCGGGGCGGTAACCGGTGGGCGCGGCCTGCGGAACGGCGGGCACGGCATAAGGCGGCACGGTCGGGTACCCCTGCGGCGCAGCCGGTCCGGCGTAGCCCGAGGGGATCGGAGTGCCGGCGTACCCCTGGGGCGCCGGTGCTCCGGCAAACCCCTGCGGGGCCGGGTAGCCCGGGACGGGACCAGGGGGCAGCGGGTAGGGCACCGGCGCGGGCGCGGGGCGGAATCCGGCGCGCACGGCCCGGGCCGGATCCACACGGAACGGATCCGTGCCGTCGTCGTGGCCGGCGGCACGGCGCTCCACGGTCGCCATCAGATCCTGATCCAGCCCCTCGTAGCGCATCCGGCAGTCGATGTAGACGAGTGCGCCAGCGGTGGACTGCACGACGGAGCTGATGGACTGCAGCACGACGACGACGACCTCGGTGATCGCGAGACCCACGATGGTGCTGACGGTGAGGGAGAGGTCGGTGCTGCCCGTGGGGTTGAGCACCGGGCCGAACAGCGAGGTGACCAGGCTGCCGACCATGCTGATCGCCTGAGTACCGACGTACATGATGGCGCCGATGAGGAACACGATCCCGAAGGCGAACCAGAACCGCCCCCGGGTGAGGCGCCAGGAGCGTGCGATCGCGGCGCGCACTCCGGAGCCCTCGAGGACGAGCAGCGACGGCACGAGCATGAGCTTGGTGCCGACCCAGATCGACAGCACGACGAGTCCGGCGATCCCGGCCAGCATGGCGAAGATCACGAAGGCGATGCCCGCGCCGTCGAAACCTGTCGGCAGGCCGATCGCGAGGAACGGCACGCCGATGATGAGCACGGCGGCCACCACCCCCGCGACGCCGTAGAGCAGGGTGTATCCGATGAGCCGCCAGGCCGCCGGGCGCACGCGACGCCACAGGGCGCCGAGCGTCGCGCTCTCGCGCAGCACCGCCGCCCGCACGTCGGCGGCGACGATGCCCTGGACGATCGCGGTGAACGCGACGGAGAACAGCCCCATGAGCAGGCCGGCCAGGCCGATGAACGCGATCGAGCCGATGTAGAGGGTGATCCACTCCTGGCTGCCCGCCTGCACGGTGCTGAGGCGGCTCAGCGTGGCGAACGAGACCACCCCGACGACAGTCAGGACCACGACCATCACGACCAGCTGCACCACCACGGCGAAGCCGAACAGCACCTTGGGGTTGTGCCGCAGCGCTGCGAAGGACTTCCCGAGGATCGTGCCGAACCCCAGCGGGCGCAACGGGATGAGGCCGGGCTTGGGCGCGGGGGTCCAGCCCTGCGCATTCACACTCTGCTGGCTCACGAGTCCTCCGGTTCGCGTGTGGGTCCATCGTGTCACACCGCTGTGACGCCCGGTCCGGCGACGCGACGTCGCCCCGCGGTGCCCTTCGGCCGAGTTCCGCAGGTCGTGAAGTACGCTGGACCGACGTGGGGGCGCTCGCCCGTGCCCACGTCCCGCAAGAGATCCGAACAACGCGAGATCCGAAAGACGACTGCCCGCCCATGACCTCACGCATCCTCGTGGTCGATGACGACACGGCCCTGGCCGAGATGATCGGCATCGTGCTGCGCACGGAGGGCTTCGAGCCCGTGTTCTGCGCGGACGGCGCGAAGGCCGTGGACGAGTGGCGGACTCAGCGTCCGGACCTCGTGCTGCTGGACCTCATGCTGCCCGGCATGGACGGCATCGAGATCTGCACCCGCATCCGGGCGGAGTCGGGGGTGCCGGTGATCATGCTCACCGCACGCGGCGACACCGCAGACGTCGTGCGGGGTCTCGAGGTCGGCGCCGACGATTACATGGTCAAGCCCTTCAACCCGAAGGAGCTCGTGGCGCGGATCCGCACCCGGCTGCGGCCGACGCCGCAGTCCACCAGCGAGGTGCTGCGCATCGGAGACCTGACGATCGACGTCGACGCGCACGAGGTGCGCCGCGGCAGCGCGCCGATCGCCCTCACGCCGCTGGAGTTCCAGCTGCTCGTGGCCCTCGCCTCCAAGCCCCAGCAGGTGTTCTCCCGCGAGATGCTGCTGGAGCAGGTGTGGGGTTACCACTACAAGGCCGACACCCGGCTGGTGAACGTGCACGTGCAGCGCCTGCGCGCCAAGGTCGAGCTCGACCCGGACAACCCGCGCATCGTCACCACCGTGCGTGGCGTCGGGTATCGCGCAGGGAGCGTGGTCTGACCCGCGCGCGGGTCACGCTGACGCCACGGCCGAGAAGAAGCGGTCCCCGCCGATGCTGAAAGTCCGCCGATGACGAACACCGTGGCGCTCGCGAACGCGGCCGTGCGCGGCGTACGCGGCAGCGGGCATCGCGCCGCGCAGCTGTGGCGACAGTCGCTGCGGTTCCGCACGCTGGTGATCGCCCTGGCCCTCACCAGCGTCGCCGTGCTGGTGACGTGCGTGGCGATGGCGCTCGCGGTGCAGAACAACCTCTGGGACTCGCGCAAGGACCAGGCGCTGAAGGACGCGCAGCGAGCGACGAACTCGGCGCAGCTACTGCTCTACTCCGCCGACACGCAGGGTAACCGCACCGCGCAGATCGGCTTGATGCGTGAGGTCAGCGGGCAGGTCCAGCTGGTCTCGGCCTCGCGGGTGTTCGGCGTGATCCCGATCGATCCGCAGGCGCCGCCGGGCGCGACCCTGGGCGGATTCAGCCAAGACGTCGTCTCAGATCAGCTCAAGCAGCGGGTCGAGAAAGACGCCACGAAGCAGTGGTGGCAGCCGGTCGCCCTGCAGGACGCGGACGGATCCACGCACGCCGGGTTGCTGGTGGGACGGCAGCTCAACGCCCCGGGGGCGGGGGCGTATGCGCTGTACATCGCCTACGACCTCGCCGACACCGAGCAGACGCTCGTGCTGGTGCAGTCGAGCCTGTGGATCGCGGGGATCGTGCTCGTCGCATTGATCGGCGTGATCGCCTGGTTCTCACTGCGCACCGTGGTGCATCCGATCACCGAGGCCGCGGAATCCAGCGCGCGTTTCGCCGGCGGAGACTTCGATGTGCGTCTGCCGGTGCGCGGGCAGGACGAACTGGCGATCCTGGGCCGATCCTTCAACGCGATGGCCGACAGCATCGAGGCCCAGATCAAGGAGCTCGGCGAGCTGTCGCTCGTGCAGCAGCGATTCGTCTCGGACGTGTCGCACGAGCTGCGCACGCCGTTGACCACCATCCGGCTGGCGGCCGAGATGCTCAATGACCGTCGGGATGAGTTCGACCCGACGACCGCCCGCACAGCGGAGCTGCTGCAGACGCAGGTGCACCGATTCGACACGCTGCTCGCGGATCTGCTGGAGATCAGCCGCTACGACGCGGGATCCGTGCAGTTGGAGACCGAGGCGATCAGCCTCGCCCACCTCGCGGAGGACATGGTGGACGATATGCGGCCCCTGGCGGCGACGCACGACACGGAGCTGCGTTTCGTCGCCCCGGGCGGGCACACGCCGGTGGACCTCGACCCTCGCCGCGTGCGTCGCATCCTGCGCAACCTCATCGGAAACGCGATCGAGCACGGCGAGGGGCGGCCCATCGTCATCACGGTGGACAGCAGCCAGAACGCGGTCGCGGTCGGCGTGCGTGATCGCGGGATGGGCATGACCGACGAGGATGCGGAGCGCGTGTTCGACCGGTTCTGGCGCGCGGATCCATCGCGCACGCGCACGATCGGCGGCACCGGGCTGGGGCTGTCGATCGCCCTGGGCGACGCGCGGCTGCACCGGGGGTCCCTTGCGGTGTGGTCGCGGCCCGGGGAGGGCACCAACTTCGTGCTGACCCTGCCGCGCGGTGCGCGACCGCTCGACGGCACATCGCCCGTACCCCTGGAACCGGTCGAGGCGATCGCGGAGATCGGCGTGAACACCGCACCGATCGTCCAGCCCGGCGATCAGGCGCGCGTCGCATCGCCCGCCGAGGAGGAGGAGAAGTCATGACATTCGGACGGATCCTGCGCGGAGCGGTCGTCGCTCTCGCCCTGCTCGGCCTCACCGCCTGTGCGTCACTGCCGATCACCGGCGACGTGCGCCCCGGACTCTCCGCCGATCAGAGCGACGGCGGATCGGACCTCGCCTTCGTGCCGCAGGGGCCGTCGGACGGGATGGATCCCAAGGAGATCGTGCGCGGTTTCATCGACGCCGCCTCGAGCCCCAAGGACAGCTGGGGAATCGCGCGGCAGTTCCTCACCTCCGGTGAGGCACAGAAGTGGAAGCCCGACGCGGGCGTCACGATCGACACCGGATCCGCCGGTCGCCGCTTCGATCTCCCCGACCTGCCGAAGGACGCCAGCTCGGCGACGGTGCGCCTGGGGCTGCAGCAGACGGGGATTGTGGACGAGACCGGCGCCTATTCCGGGACGCCCGTGAATCGGGCGGCCGAGCTCCCCTTCGAGCTCGCGAAGAACAAGGACGGCCAGTGGCGCATCTCAGCGGCGCCGGACGGCATCGTGCTGGACGCGGATTCCTTCGCGGCCGCCGACGTGTTCGCCCCCTACGACCTGCAGTACTTCGATCCGACCTGGACCTACCTGGTGCCCGATGTGCGCTGGTTCCCGAAGCGGGAGAACACGGCGAGCCGGATCGTTCAGTCGCTGGTCAGCGGCAAGCCGAGCTCCTGGCTGAACGGCGCGGTGCGCACCGCCTTCACGGGCGACATCGCGCTGGGCCGCAACACCGTGACACCGGACTCGCAGGTCGCCGAGGTCGCCCTCACCAACGCGGCCCTGGACGCGGATCCGGTCACGCTGGCGCGGATGCGCACGCAGCTCGAGCGCAGCTTGAGCGGGGTGGGCGTGCTGCAGGTGAAGCTCACCGTGTCGGGCCGCGATCTGAACGCGGGGTCCGCTTCACCGGCGTCGACGTCGGTCGACTCGCGTCCGCTCGTGCTCACCGACAAGGGGTTCGGCTATCTGACAGGCGGCGAGCTCGCGCCGGTCGCCGGCGTCTCAGCGCCGTTGCAGAACTTCCCCGAGGCGATCACCGCGATCCGTGCGGCCAGCGGTGCGCAGCGCGTGGCGGTGCAGGGGGCCAGCGGCCATGTCTACGCCGTCACGGACGGCAGGACCGATGAGATCGACGCGCGCCCCGGCCTCATCGTCCCGACGCTGGATCCCTACGGCTACATCTGGACCGTGCCGCAGTCATCGCCCTCGTCCATCCTCGCCTGGTCGAACTTGGCCAAGTCCCAGCCGGCCTTCGCCGGGCCGCCGGATGCCAGCCAGATCATGGCGATGGCGGTGAGCAGGGACGGCGCCCGGCTCGCGATGGCCGTGAGCGCGAACGGCCAGATCCGCATCGAGGTCGCTGCCATCACCCGGGACGACCGCGGTGCGCCCACGGCGATCGGTGTGGCGAACCCGAACGTGATCGCCTGGCCGACGGGGGCGACCGACATCACCTGGCTGGACGACACCACTGTGGGCGTGCTCACCACCGACGGGTCCAGCCTGGTGCTGCGCGCGCAGCAGGTGGGCGGACCCGCGAAGACCGTCGATGTGCCGGATACCACCCAGTCGATCGCACCGGCGTCGCCGAGCACGACCGTGCAGTTGCTCGGCAACGGCGTGCTGTGGGTGCGCAGCGGGCCGACCCCCACGCAGGTGAGCACGAACGTCAAGGTGCTCGCCGTGCAAATGGGCGGCAGCTGAGGACGGGTCTGCGGAGGATCCTCGCGAGTCCCGGATCACGGGCGGGCTGGATCGTCCTGCACAGACCCCGGACGCCACCGGTTCCGCACCGATCGCGGCAGCGGCACTCGGGCGGCATTCCCGGCCGGGCACGCTGGTGACGTGCCTCGCGAGATGTCGTCTTCCGTGTCGCTCGCGGATGGCGTCGTCCGCCGGCTCCTCCGAGAGGTGGCCGACTTCGCCTTCGCCTCCGTGTGCGCCGGGTGCGGTGCGACCGGGACGGCGCTGTGCGCCTCGTGCGCGGCGGGTTTGGAGCCTCGCGTGGTGCGCCCACGGTCGGACGCCGTCGCGCTGCGCGCAGGGCTCGCCTACGACGGGGTCGCGGCCGCCGTGCTGCGCGCGGTCAAGGAGGACGGCCAGACGTCGCTGATCCGGCCGTTGCGGCCGGCACTCGAGGCAGCCGTGGACGACCTGAGCGCCGGAGCCTCCGCTCCGCGCCGCATCGACGTCGTCGTGCCGGTGCCGACCACGCGGGCCGCGTTCCGCCGTCGCGGATTCCGCGTGCCGGAGCTGCTCGCACGCGGTACGGGCATCCCGATGCTGCGTGGGCTGTCGTACACGCGCCGCGTGCGGGATCAGCGCACGCTCGGTGTGCGGGAGCGCCGGAGCAACCTCGGCGGGGGTCTCATCGCGACGAGGGACGGCGACGGCATGGCCGCTCTGATCGTCGACGACGTGATCACGACGGGGGCGACCTGCGAGGAGGCCGCCAGAGCGCTCCGCGCGGCGGGCTTCCAGGTCGTGGGCGCGGTGGCGGTCGCCGCAACCCGGCGCCGCGGATGACGTCCCGAACGCCGGCATCGCGGTGCCGGGCACGGTCCGGATGCGTATCCTGGCGAGTCTCGATCCGGATCCACACGACACACAGATGAATAGTGGATGACATCCCGGGATCCGACGACTACGGTGGGGACTCACAAAGGCGACCACGGTCCGCCCCCTACCGGTCGGACCGGAACAAGGAGGTCAGGATGGAAACGAACATCGTCGGTGTCGGAGTCGGCATCAGCGATCGATTCCGAGCGGTGGTCGAAGAGAAGACCGCACGGATCGCGACTATCGCGACGAAGGCGCAGAGCCTCGACGTGAAGGTCACCCATCGTTCCTATCGCGGCGGTCATGTGGAGGACGAGACCGTCGAACTCACTCTCAACGGAAAGGGGCCGCTGGTACGCGCCGAAGCGCGCGACGCGGACAAGTTCGTCGCACTGGACCTCGCGGTCGACAAGCTCATCGAGCAGGTGCGGCGGGCCAAGGAGCGCCGGATCGACGGTCGTCACCATCCGCGCGGCGCGCACTTCGAAAAGGGCACCGGCGAACTCGCAGGCATCGATGTGCACCCCGTCTCCGTGGACACCCTGCATGCGGTCTCCACAGGTGCGATCCCGACGATCGAGGTCGAGGAGGACTACTCACCGGTCGTCATCCGCACGAAGAACTTCGATGCGGAGTGGATGACCGTCGAAGAGGCGGTCGACCGCATGGAACTGGTCGGCCACGACTTCTTCCTGTTCGTGGATGCACGCAGCGACCACCCGAGCGTCGTGTACCGCCGTAAGGGCTGGGACTACGGCGTGATCTCGCTCACCACCCAGGCGGCACCCGCCGAGGCGCTCGTGGGCTGACGTCGACCCTCTGAAGACGACGAAGCGGCCCGGGAGGTTCCCGGGCCGCTTTCGTGTCTGCGCCTACCTCCGAGTCCCCGTCCGTGGACCTTGAGGCCTGCGGGCGACAGGGATGACTCGGAGAAATCGGGGCTGTCAGTCGAAGATGTCGCCGAGGAGGCCGCCGATGACGAGGCCGCCGAGCACGCCCGTCACGACATCCCCGCCGCCGGAGCCGCGGCCGCCGCCCCAACCGTTGCCGCCGCCTCCGCCCCAGCCGCCGCCTCCGCCCCAGCCGCCGCCTCCGCCCCAGCCCTGGTCGGGGCGGGACCGGTCGATGTCGTGCTGGGCGAGCTGCAGCGCCTCCGCGGCGAGCTGCGCGACGCGACGCGCGGTGCTGAGGGCTTCTTCACGGGTCTCCTCCGCGGGCAGCAGAGACGGCGCGTCCACGCGCAGCCGCTCGGCCTCGGCGAGGCGCGTGCGGGCGTCAGCGCCGATCCAGCCGCGGTGGCCTTCGATCAGACCGCGTGCCACGCCGAGCTGCCGGTCGGCGTCGTCGAGCGCGTGCTGCACCGTGCTGATCGTGGGCAGCGGATGCTCCGCGCGGTAGCGGGCGGCAGCGATGGCGGCATCCAGGGCGGTGTTCGCGGTGCGCAGGCGGGTGAGCTCCGCGAACGGGTCGGTGCGGCTGCCGGCGGGGGCGAGGGCGTTCAGCGCCCGCTGCAGGTCGGTCGCCGCCGCGGTCACGGCCGGTGCGTCGGGCGCCGCGGGCAGCGCGGCCAGATCGCCGCGGGAGTCGGCGACGACCTCGGCGAGGGTGGACTCGGCCCGCAGCGCCTCGATCTCGAAATCGTCCACGGCGTCCAGCAGCGCTGCGGCTCGGCGGGTGGCCTCGGTCGCGGTCTCCAGCGCGAGCACGGCCTCACGGTTGCGTCCGGCGTCGCGCCGGCGCTCGAACACGTCCGCACCGTGGTTCGCGAAAACGACCAGCTGGGCCGCCTCCTCCGCGCTCCTGGCGACGCGCTGCATGGCCGAATCCGCGTATCGGGAGGCCAGCCGCTCCACGGAGGTCTGCGCCTGGGGCACCCGGCTCTCCAGAGCAGCGGCGTCCGCGCGCACCTTCGCGACGACCTGCGGTGCGTTGCGCACGCGGGCCACGGAATCGGCGATGGCGGCGGACTTCTCGTCGATCAGGTCCTCGGCCCACTGGCACAGCTGCACGATGCGAGCGTTGCGTGTGCGCAGCTCCTCGGGGGTGTCCGGGATCTCGTCATGGTTCAGCTGGTGCAGCTGGAACGCCTCGCCCATGTGGGTGCGCACGGCATCCAGCACCGCGTGGAAGTCCGCGGTCATCTCCTCGCCGAGCTCGGCCGTGGCGAAGGCCAGCTCGTCTGCGGACGTGCGGATCCGCTCGTCGGCGGCGACGATCGCCTGCTCGGCGCGGCGGGCGAGGTCCGCGTCCTGCGCCTGCAGCTCTTCCTGTTCACGTTTGCGTCTGCCCCAGAATCCGGCCATGAGCCGATCCTATGGTCCGGGACCCTGCACGGGCTGTGGATGCGCTACGCCCTCGGCGATCAGGCCGGAACAGGTCGGGCGACGGCCCGTCCGGTCCCGGGCCGCCGGAATCGGTCAGGCGATCGCCGCGCGGTGTGTGAGCTCCGGTGCGCGCGGGCCGACCACCCACGCCAGCGCTGCGACGAGCAGCGGCAGGCCGAGGGCGAGAGACAGTAACCAGAGGAAAGGGAGGTCTCCGGCGGAGACGTTCTGGGGATTTGCGATCACCATGCTCCACGCCGGAACCAGCCCGCTCAGCACACCCAGAAGTGCGCCGAGTCCCGTGATGATGACCGCCTGCCAGGCGTTGACATTGCGTCGTGCGGTGCGGTTCCCGCCGACAGCGGCGAGCGTCGCGTCGTCCGGGCGTCGCTCGAACCGCGACAGACCGAGGCTGATCCCCGCCGCGCCGAGCACGATCGCGCCCGCGACGCCCGCCACCAGGGACAGCCAGGACGAGACAGGTGCGGGGCCGGCCTCCTGCATCACCGAGACCCCGGATCCGCGTCCGGTCAGCCCGTCCGCGTCGGCCCGGAGCCGGTCCATCGTCGCTACGTCGGGCGGGGTGTCGTACACGCCGATCAGCATGTTCGGGACTGTCGCGATGCCCAGTCTCGCGGCCGTCTCGGGTGTGATCAGAGCCCCGAACCGGGAGCGGGCCCCCGGCACGGTGATGAGAGGGAGCGAGTCGGATGTGGTGGGCGTCTCCGTGCCCGTGAATGCGCCGCCGAGCGTGCCGGCCGGGTAGCCGTCGATCCGCGCGGTGCGCGGCGGCTCCGCCAGCTCGACGGTTGACGCGGCGAGCAGGGCGCCCTCGCGGAGGGCGCGCAGCTGACCGTCGTCGAGGAGGCCCCCGAAGAGCGCGTTCGCCGCATCGGCATCCGCGACCGTGATCATGCCGAATCCGTACTGCGTGATGCAGGTGTTGCAGCCCTCCGCGCTCACCCGGTACTCCAGCAGGTCCGAAGGCTGCGGACGTCCGGTCTGTGGATCGAGGGGCGCGTGTCGCGGTGTCGAGATCTCCAGGACGACCCGAGGATCTGTGCCGTTCAGCAGGCGCCGCGCATCCGCCTCCGCCTGCGCGGCATGCGCTTCATCGCCGCCGAACGACGCGGTCACGGATCCGAGTGGACCGCTCCACGGATACTGGCGTGCGCTCGCCGCGCCGTTCGTCGCGATCACGGCGAGCACGAACGTCGCGATGAACACGCTCGCGGCGATCGCGGTGAACGCCGGCACGGTGCGTGTGGGGTTCGCCGCCGCGTCGCGTGCGGCGAGGCGCGGTGCGAGTCCGATCGGGGACAGCGCCCGGGCCACGCCGCGCAGCAGAGCGTGCCCGCTCAGGATGACCCCCACCTGCAGCACGATCGGACCGCCGATCATCATCCACAGTGACACGGCGCGGAGGAGGTCGCCGAGGGTCTCCGAGTTCGCGGCGTCCGCCGCGGGGACGTAGGTCGCCGTCGTCCGCGGTGCGGTGACCACGGCGGTGATCACGCCGCCCGCGACGCTGATCACGATGCCGGCGACGAGCAGCACGATCCCGAAGATCGGCAGTCTCCTGCGGAACAGGGCCGGGCGGCGGGCTCCGCGCAGCGCGGCGAGTGTGTCGCCGTGCGTCGCGGTGCGGGCGGGAGCCAGCGCCGAGATCGTGCCGACGAGCGCCGCGAAGACGATGATCGCGACGGCGGCATCCAAGGGGATCCGGAACCCGAAGCTCGACCAGAGGAGTCCCTTCACACCGGGATCGAACAGCCGCTGCGCGATCGCGACGGCTCCGCCGCCGAGCACGGCCCCGAGCAGGCCTCCGATGAGACCGAGGGAGAGACCCTGCAGCACGACGATGCGGAACAGATCCTGGCGGCCGGCGCCGACACTCGCCGCGACTGCGAGGGAGCGCTGCTGCCGCCGCGTGGCGACCGCGAACGCAGCCCCGGCGAGCAGCGTCACCAGGAAGCCGCTGGCGACGGCGAACACCGCGCCGACGGCGAAGGAGGCCCAGCGTGACTGGGGAGTGCGAGCACTGTTCGACGTGACGGCCCCGGCCGGCGGGTCGAGCACGACATTTCGCGCATACACCCCGTATCCATCGCGGTTGAACGCGGCGAGATCCTCGTAAGGCGGCTGCCAGTCGGTGACGTACCAGGAGGGCGTTCCCACAACGGCGGCCTCCGCGGGCACCGTGCCGCCGGGGGTGTACAGGATGGTGTCGCCGAACCGCTGCGCGTCCACGGCCTGCAGGGCTCCGGTGATGGTGAGCGTCGTCCCGGAATCGGGTAGCGTCACCCGATCGCCGATCGCGAGCCCGAGGCGGTCCAGGAGATGCGGGCTGGCCATCGCCTCGTGCCCGTTCGAGGGTGCGGTTCCCGAGACCACGTGGAACGCGCCCCTGAGGGCCGGATCCCACATGTCGCCGCTCACCGTCGTGAAGTTCGCGATCCCCGTGCGCGTGGCGAGTCGCACCACGGTCTGTTCGATCGGGATGACATGTGCGCCCGCAGGCACTCGGCTGCTGATCTCGGTCGGCGGCGGATCCGCGGGCGGAGTTCCCGTGCCGTCGGAGTGCGACATGGATGGCTCGTCGATCGCCTGCCGATAGCCATCCGGCAGCGGTGAGATCGGCACGATTAGCGACTGCGTCTGCCCGAGGCGCAGCGTGACCGCCTCCTCTGGCGTGGGCGTGCGGCTCTCCATGAACACCGCCGCGCCGAACAGCCCGGCCACGGGCAGCGCCACCAGCAGCGCCACCAGGATCGAGGAGCTCTTCGCTCGCAGCACCTGACGCCAGGCGAGGCGCAGATCCGCCCGCCACCGGGGTCCGGCACCCCCAGAACCGAGTGAGCCGGCGCTGCGCCGATGCGAAGAGCGTGTCGCACCGGCGGAACGGCTCGGCCCGGTGTGCACGTCTTCCGGAAGCGGACGCTCTGCGCGGCGGCGGCGCGGTGCGCTGCGTCGGCCCGCGCGGGTCCCGCTCACGGCGCCACCAGCAGGTCCGCGGCGTCGTCCCGCCGGGTCTGGTCGACGATCCGGCCGTCGCGGAGGAACACGATCCGATCCGCCCAGGCCGCGTGCCGCGGCTCGTGCGTGACCAGGATTCCGGCCGCACCGCCGTCGACGCGCTCGCGCAGCACCCGCAGGACCGATTCGCCGGTCACCGAGTCGAGGGCCCCGGTGGGCTCGTCGGCGAGGATCAGTCGCCGCCCGCCCACGATCGCACGGGCGATCGCGACGCGCTGCTGCTGCCCGCCGGAGAGATCGTCCGGGTAGGAGGAGCCCTTCGTGTCAAGGCCCACGGCGGCGAGGGCGTCCTTCGCCGCCCGCCTCGCGGCCCGACCCGAGATCCCGTCCAGCTCCAGCGGCAGGGTCACGTTCTCCAGGGCGGTGAGCGTGGGGATGAGGTTGTAGTCCTGGAAGACGAAGCCCAGCGACCGTCGCCGGAGCGCTGCGACCTCGCGCGGACTCGCGGAGCTGAGGTAGGTATCCTCGACGATCACTTCGCCGGCCGTGGGCGTCTGCAGACCGCCGGCGATCGCGAGCAGCGTCGACTTGCCGGATCCGGAGGCGCCCATGACGGCGACCAGCTCGCCGGACGAGACCGTGAGGTCGACGCCCGAGAGCGCGCTGACCGAAATGGCGCCCTGGCCGTACTGCTGCGAAACGCCGATGAGCTGGAGCACCGGCGCCGTCATGCGTCGGCGCTCCCGGAGGCGGCGTATGCGACCGCCGCTCGGGCGGGCCGGCCGCGCTTCGGCCGATCCGTGGAGAGCTCGAGCTCGAGCGCGTGCTGCGGATGCTGGGCGAGGCGCTGCTCGGTGTGGTCGAGCCAGCGCACCTCGGCCTCCGCCGTGAAGATCATGGAGTCGATCACCAGCGTCCAGGCCAGCTCCTCGGGGCTGTCCGGCTTCGAGCCGGCATACTTCGTGCGCTGCAGCTCCTGCAGCTGGGCGAGCGATGCCCGGCGCTGGGTCTGGATGACGGCGGCCACGTCGACGCCGGGAAGGGTCGCCGCGACGGCGAGTTTGATCGCGAGCTCGTCGCGGGTGCCGGTCGCACGCTCGACGGGGGAGGAGAGCCACCCGGCGACCTCGGCGGATCCGGCGTCGGTGATCGCCCAATAGATGTGTCCCTGGTCGTCGGCGTCGCCCCGGTCGACGAGCCCGTCGCGCTCCAGGCGCTCCAGTGTGTTGTAGATCTGGCCCACGTTGAGAGGCCACGTCGAGCCGGTGCGCCGGTCGAACTCGGCACGCAGCTGGTACCCGTAGCACGGGCCCTGATCGAGGATGGCGAGGAGGCTCTGGCGCACCGACATGAATATTTCCTTTCCCGGAATCTGTTTCCGAGTATATGCATACCGGGAAATGTGTGAGGTCGAGCAGTGGTCGGCGTGTCGGAAGTGGTGCGGCTGTCGTCGGCGTCGCTGCCATGCCGCGCCGGCGCCCGGCCGCTGAACACACCGGTCCCTGAGCGAGCGCAGCGAGACGACGGCCCGCCGACGCCCGGTTCCCGCCAACTGCACACTCGAGTCGTCCGCTTGAGCGAAGGCTATGGCGTCCGCTGACGGGGACGACTCGGATCAGATCGGAACAGGCTCAGAGTCGTGATGCAACCGTGACATTTCGTGGTCTGATCTGGTGCTTTCCCGGTTCGGAATGTCGGTGGCCCGGGGTTGACTGGGGGTATGACGAACTCGACCGGCACGGTGGCGGATTCCGGGGTGGACCCGGTGGATCCTGCCGTCGTGCTGGCCGCGTTGGCGTCGATGGTGGGCGAGACCGAAGGGTCGATCGTGCGGTTGCAAGCCGTGCGGGAAGCCCAGCTCGCGGTCGCGCAAAGGTTCGCTGAAGATCTCGCCGCGCAGTCCGGGTCGGTTTCGGTGCGGGGCGAGGCCGCGGAGCTGGCGCAACGCTCGGTCGCCGCCGAGCTCGCGGCGGTGCTGCACATGTCCGACCGGGTCGTGCAAGGCCGCATGGTCCGCGCCGCGGACCTGATGGCGAAGTACCCGGCCACGATGCATGCGTTCACCGAGGCGCGGATCAACGCCGCGCACGTGCGGCTCATCCAGGACACGGGTGCGCGACTGGACGACGAGGTGCGGGCCGAGTTCGAACAGGCCGCGGTCGCGGCGTGTGTCGGAGAGACCCCGCACCGGGCCAAGCGGATCATCGAGCGGCTCGCGGAACGTCTCGCCCCGCGGTCCCTCACGGAACGGCACCGGGACGCGCAGAAGCAGCGGCGGGTGTGGCGCGAAGACCTCGGCGACGGGCAGAAAGCGCTCGGCCTGATCCACTCCGCCGCGGTGATCGACGGGATCTACGACCGGCTCACCCAGCAGGCCCGGATGCTGAAGGTCGCGAATGCCAAAGCGGCGAAGGACGCCGGCTCGGGGCTCACCCCGGATCCGGGAGAACTCGGCGACCCCGCGGATGACCGCACCACCGACCAGCTGCGGGCCGACCTCTGCGCCGACACTCTCCTCACGGGTGCGGCGTCCGGGCATGACACGACCGTCGGGTTGCTGTCGGCGATCCAGGCCCGCGTCGAGATCACCATTCCGGCGTTCACGGCCATGGCGCCCGACACGGGTGCGACTCACGCGGGTGCCGGCTCGGCATTCGGGGTCCGGACCGAGCAGCCGGCGGAGCTCGCCGGCGGGCAGCCGATCGACACGGACACCGCCCGCATCCTCGCCGGCGACGCCGCCGCCTGGGAACGCGTCCTCACCCACCCGATCACGGGAGCGATCCTCGCCGTCGACCGGTACCGGCCCAACGCCGATCTGCGCCGCCTGCTGCACGCGAGGGATTCGCGGTGCCGATTCTCGACCTGCGGCTTGCCTCCCGTCACGCAAGACCTGGACCACACCATCGACGCCGCCTACGGCGGTGCTACCGAAGAAGGCAACCTCGGCGGGCTCTGCCGACGACACCACGTGCTCAAACACCAGACCGCCTGGACAGTGAAACAACTCGGCGCCGGTGTTCTGGAATGGACCAGCCCCGCCGGCGCGACCTACATCGACCGGCCACCCTCACCCGTCACCTTCACGATCGCGGATTTGGAACCAGACCCGGAACCAGATCCGCCACCCGAGCCGCCGCCATTCTGAAGAATGCAAGTCCCTCGCCGTGATGCTCCCGGAGATCAAGCCCGTTCACAGCACCCCCGTACCTCCGTGCGCGCAGGATCCCCGTCCTCCTGACCTTCGCGGTCCGGACCTTCCGCCGCCCGGATCCGCCCAGGGGATCGACAAGTCACGGCCCGGTAACATGAGTGCGTATGCCGTGCGCGCGACCCGCGCCCGGCCCCGAAACAGATCGGGCACAGAACCCCTAGGGAGATGGAATCCGTGGCGAATCCTCTTGAGAAGCTGCTGCGCGCGGGCGAGGGACGGATCCTGCGCCGCCTGAACGGCGTCGTCAAGGCCGTGAACGCGCTCGAAGACGACTTCGCGAAGCTCAGCGACGAGGACCTCCGCAATGAGACCGCAGAGCTGCGCGCGCGGTTCGAGAAGGGCGAGACGCTCGACCAGCTCATGCCCGAGGCCTTCGCCGCCGTCCGCGAGGCGGCCAAGCGCACGCTCGGCATGCGCGCCTACGACGTCCAGATCATGGGCGGCGCCGCGCTGCACGAGGGCAACATCGCCGAGATGAAGACCGGTGAGGGCAAGACCCTCGTCGCGACCTTCCCCTCCTACCTCAACGCGATCGCCGGTCAGGGCGTGCACGTCATCACGGTGAACGACTATCTCGCGACTTACCAGTCCGAGCTGATGGGCCGCGTGTTCCGCGCCCTCGGAATGACCACCGGCGTGATCATCTCCGGGCAGACCCCCGAGGTGCGTCGCGAGCAGTACAACGCGGACATCACCTACGGCACGAACAACGAGTTCGGGTTCGACTACCTGCGCGACAACATGGCCTGGCGCAAGGAGGACCTCGTTCAGCGGGGCCACTTCTTCGCCATCGTCGACGAGGTCGACTCGATCCTCATCGACGAGGCGCGTACGCCGCTCATCATCTCCGGTCCGTCATCGGGCGAGGCCAACCGCTGGTTCGCCGAGTTCGCGAAGATCGCGCGCACCCTCGAGCCTGATGTCGACTACGAGGTCGACGAGAAGAAGCGCACGGTCGGCGTGCTCGAGCCCGGTATCGAGAAGGTCGAGGACTACCTCGGCATCGACAACCTCTACGAGTCGGCGAACACGCCGCTCATCTCGTTCCTGAACAACTCGATCAAGGCGCTCGCACTGTTCAAGCGCGACACCGACTACGTCGTGATGAACGACGAGGTCATGATCGTCGACGAGCACACCGGCCGCATCCTGGTCGGGCGCCGCTACAACGAGGGCATCCACCAGGCGATCGAGGCCAAGGAGGCTGTGCCGGTCAAGGCCGAGAACCAGACCCTCGCCACGGTCACCCTGCAGAACTACTTCCGCCTGTACGACAAGCTCGCCGGCATGACCGGAACGGCCGACACCGAGGCAGCCGAGTTCATGTCCACGTACAAGCTCGGCGTCGTGCCGATCCCGACCAACAGGCCGATGATCCGCCAGGACAAGTCCGACCTCGTCTACAAGAACGAGACGGCCAAGTTCGCGCAGGTGGTCGAGGACATCGCGGTGCGGCACGAGAACGGGCAGCCGGTGCTGGTCGGCACCGTCAGCGTCGAGAAGAGCGAGTACCTCTCCCGGCTGCTGAGCAAGAAGGGCATCAAGCACGAGGTCCTGAACGCGAAGAACCACGCCCGCGAGGCCGAGATCGTCGCCCGCGCCGGGCGCCTCGGCGCCGTCACCGTCGCCACCAACATGGCGGGCCGCGGTACCGACATCATGCTTGGCGGCAACGCCGAGTTCCTCGCCGTGCAGGAGCTGAAGTCGAGGGGTCTGGATCCGGTCGAGACGCCGGAGGATTACGAACAGGCCTGGGACGAGACCTACGAGGCGATGAAGGCCAAGGTCGAGGTCGAGGGCTCCAAGGTCGTCGACGCCGGCGGCCTCTACGTGCTGGGCACCGAGCGTCACGAGTCGCGCCGCATCGACAACCAGCTGCGCGGCCGCTCCGGTCGTCAGGGCGACCCGGGCGAGAGCCGGTTCTACCTGAGCCTGACCGACGACCTCATGCGGCTGTTCCAGCAGGGCGCCGCCGAGGCGATCCTCGCCCGCACGAACTTCCCCGAGGACATGCCGATCGAGTCGGGCCTGGTGACCCGCGCCATCCGCAGCGCGCAGAGCCAGGTCGAGGCGCGCAACGCCGAGATGCGCAAGAACGTCCTCAAGTACGATGACGTGCTCAACCGTCAGCGCGAGGCGATCTACACCGACCGCCGGCACATCCTCGAGGGCGACGACATCGCCGATCGGGTGAAGCACTTCGTGGAGGACGCGATCGGCGCGATCGTGGACGACCACACCAGCACCGGGCACACCGAGAGCTGGGACTTCGACAGCCTGTGGACCGAGCTGAAGACGCTGTACCCGGTCGACGTGACGATCGACGAGGTGGTCGCCGAGGCCGGCGGGCGCAAGGGTGGGATCACCGCCGAGGGTCTCAAGCGCGAGCTGGTCTCGGACGCCATGGTCGCCTATGAGAAGCGCGAGACGTCGCTCGGCGAGGCCGCGACGCGCGAGCTCGAGCGTCGCGTGGTTCTGCAGGTGCTGGACCGCCGCTGGCGGGACCACCTCTACGAGATGGACTACCTCAAGGACGGCATCGGCCTGCGCGCAATGGCGCAGCGGGACCCGCTGGTCGAGTACCAGCGCGAGGGCTACTCGATGTTCCAGGCGATGATGGGCCAGATCAAGGAGGAGTCGGTCGGCTACCTCTACAACCTCGAGGTCGAGGTGCGCCAGGCCGGCGACGAGGGCATCACCGAGGTCGAGGCCAAGGGGCTCGCCGAGTCCGCGGGCGACCAGCGCCTGGAGTACTCGGCGCCCAACGACGCCGGCGACGTCGAGGTCCGCAACGACCGGGGCCAGGTGCAGCAGGCGGCCACGGATCGCCTCCGCCAGGCGGCCGCACGCGCTCAGTCCGAGAACGAGGAACCTGCCGAACCCGCCGCGCGCGGTGCCTTCGGCCAGCGCGTCGATGGCGATCAGGCGGCCCCGGCCAACCGCGCGGAGCGGCGCGCTCAGGGCAAGAAGAAGTAGTCCCCGCGAAGCATCCGGAGACACGAAGGAGGCCGGCACCCTGTATGGGTGCCGGCCTCCTTCGTCAGTGCCAGGATGGTCTGGGTCGCCCATCCGCGCGGTGACGAGATGTGCCGTACAGAGGTCAGGCGATGCGGTCGGCGAGGGCCACGAGCGCCTGCTGGAACGCCTCGATCGGCGGGTGCGTGATGCCGGCGCCGATCATGCCGATGCCCGGATCCTTGTGCGCGATCGCGGTGTTGATGATCGGCAGGATGCCGGTCTCCATGACCTTGCGCACGTCGATGCCGGTGGGCACGCCCATGAAGTCGAGCGCCGGGATCGTCACGTTCGGGTTGTTGCCGGTCGTGATCGCGTTCATGGTGCGCGAGTAGCCCATCGCCTCGTCGACCGTGCCGCCGACGAGGGCGACGATCGCGGGCGCGGCGGCCATCGCGAATCCGCCGATACCGAAGGTCTCGGTGATCGCGGAGTCGCCCATATCGAGCCCGGAATCCGCCGGAGTGTAGCCGGCGAACATCGGGCCGACGACCTGCTGCGCGGGGCCGGTGAACCACTGGCCGCCGGTGCCTGAAACGCGGATGCCGAAGTCGACGCCGTTGCGGGCCATCGTCGTCACGACCGTCGAGTCCTCGATGCCGTTCGCCGCATCCAGCGACGCCTTCGCGGTGACCATCCAGGTCGGGCCCGAGAAGTAGTCCGACGAGGCGACGAAGTCGAAGACCTCGCGCTTCTGGCTGGTCGTGAAGTCCGTCTCCAGGATGTACGGCGCGAGGGCCTGGATCAGCAGCGTGGTCCCCGCCACATTGCGGTTGTGCGCCTCGTCACCCATGTGCAGCGCCTGGGAGAGCATGAGACGCAGGTCGATGCCGTCGTTGTTCAGCTTCATCGCGCCCGAGAGCACCGGGCCGAACACGTCGCGCATCCAGTTCAGCCGGTCGATGACCGACTGATCGTTGGCGCCGAAGCGCAGGATCTTGGAGAGCTGCTCCGAGAGGTTCGTGAAGGCGAGGTTGCCGTGCGTGCGGTTGCGCACCTGGTGCACCCACATGCTCGCGCTCGTGACACCGGCCATTGAACCGACCGACTGGTGCTCATGGCAGGGCGAGAACGTGATCTCGCCGGAGGCGGCGAGCTCGAACGCCTCGTCCAGGTCCTTCGCGAGTCCCTCGAAGACCAGTGCGCCCGTCACGGCGCCCTTCATGGGGCCGGACATGCGGGTGAACCCGATCGGCGGACCGGCGTGCAGGATCGTCTTCGCCGTCATCCCCGGGACGACGTCGATCGCCTGGCCGAAGCCCTCCAGGAACGGCTGCGCGGAGAGGGTCCGGCTCAGCGCCTCCTCGTTCGCCGCATCGATCCGCGCGGCGATCGCGGGGTCCTCGAGCCGGCTGAGCGCGGCGATGACCTCGGGGTCGCCGCCGCCCGGCGGGGTCCAGTCCATGAGCACGGGGCTGACGCCCTGCGCTTCGAGGTCCTCGGCGAACATGTCGAGGCCGAGGTTGACCGGCTTCAGTGCGGAGCCGAACAGGTCGTTGACGCTCATCAGTTGTCACCCTTCGCGACGAATTCGCGGGCCAGCAGCCCGAGGTTGGTGGAGGAGGAGGCGATCGTCACGCCGGCGGCCTCGAGCTTCGCGACCTGGTCGGCGATGGCCGGTGTGTCCAGGTCGGTGCCGAGCACATAGCCGAGGATCTCGAGGTGCTGTCCGCGCGCGGCGGCCTTGGCCTTGGCCTCCTGGATCGCCGGGATCGTCACGCCCACCGGATCCTCGTGCGAGCCGAATCCGAGGATGAAGTCCATCGCGATGACGCCGACGGTCGGGTCGTCGGCCTCTTGGACCAGGCGCTGCAGGCGCAGCGTCGGGTCGATCATCGGGTGCGGACGGCCGTTGGTGAAGTCGTCGTCGCCCATGTCGAGATACGTGTGCTCGCGGGACGCGTCCATCGCGCCGATGACGCGCGCCGGATCCTTCTGGATGTTGGAGTACACGTTGTCGTAGGTCGCGAGGGCCGCGAACATCGCCTCGTCGCACAGCGTGCCGCCGCAGAACAGGCCGCGCACGTACTGCTGCTCGGGCGCGAGCTTGGCGCGCACCTCCTCGATCAGGGGGAGGTTCAGCGGGTGCGTGTCGAGCGTGGACTCGTCGATCCCGCTCGCGACGACCGCCGCGATCGCGGTCGGCTTGGTGCCGGAGACGAGCGTGACGTTGTCGTAGCCGCTCTCGGTGCGAGTCGAGCCCAGGAAGGTGACCACGACGGGCTTGGACGCCGCGCCGGCTGCGGCGAGCACCCTGTCGGCGACCTCCTCGGCCGGAGGCTTGGAGACGACCACGATCACCGCGGTCTCCGGATCCGCATCGAGAGCCGCGATGCCGTCGATCATGGAGATGCCGCCGATCTCGGTCGACAGGTCGCGTCCGCCGGTGCCGATCAGCTGCGAGACGCCGCCGCCGAAGTCATGGATGCGCACGCTCAGCTCCTGGCTGCCGGTCCCGGACGCGCCGACGATGCCGATGGATCCGCGACGGACGGCGTTGGCGAACGCCAGACCGGTGCCGTTGATGATCGCGGTGCCGCAGTCCGGCCCCATGACCAGCAGACCCTTATCATGGGCCAGCGTCTTGAGAGCCAGCTCGTCTTCGACCGGCACGTTGTCGGAGAAGATCATCACGTGCTTGCCGGCGTTCAGCGCCTTGCGCGCCTCGCGGGCCGCGAACGCGCCGTTCACCGAGATGAGCACGAGATTGCTGTCGGGAACCTCGGTGAACGCGCCGTCCAGGGTGCGGTAGCGCACTTCGGCCACGCCGGCGGCGCCCTTGCTCTTGCGCGCGAGGATGTCGTCAACCGCCTCGATCGCCGCCTCGATGGTGTCGTCGGAGGCGTCGACGACGATCATGAGATCGCTGGGCTTCGCCGCGTCGATCGCCGGATCCTGGACGCCGACGTTGAGCAGCACCTCCTTGTTCATCGGTGTGGCCATGCCGAGCAGCGCCTGGGTCACGCCGTCGACGGCGTTCGCCTTGGTGCTCATCGACATGAGCGAGACCGAGTCGAGGTACGTGTTCTTCCTGATTTCGATGTGCCTGGTCATCGGGATCCTTTCGAGGAGTCTCAGGCCTGGGCGCGCTCGAGGATGGCGACGATCTCGTCGTATCCGCGCTCGCGGGCCAGGTCGGCGGGGGACGTTCCCCACGGGTCGGGCATGCCGGGCTTGGCGCCGTGCGCGAGCAGCAGCTCGACGATCTGCCGGCGCACCGGGCCGCCGTCACCGAGGATGATGGTCTCGATCAGAGCGGTCCAGCCCAGGTTGTTGGTGAGGTTGACGTTGATGCGGGTGTTCTCCAGCAGGTAGCGCACGACCTCCAGGTGGCCCTTCTCCGCCGACGGGGTGAGACCATTCCCGCCCATGCGGGTGAGCCGCTTGAGGTCGGCGCCTGCCTCGACCATGACGGTCACGAGCTCGAGGTCGTCGTTGATGCACCCGTACAGGAACGGGTTGGACTGGGTCTGGTCCTGGGCGTCGATGTCCACGCCTTCCGCGATGAGCGCGCGCACGACGTCGAGGTGGCCGCCGCGCGCCGCCAGCAGGATCGCCGACGCCTCCTCGCGGTCCTGCGCGTCCTTGTCCGCGCCGTCGGCGAGAGCGGCGCGGACGCCGTCCAGGTCGCCGGCGGACGCCGCGGCGAGATACCGCTCGTCTGTGCTGTTCGAGATGCGCGTGCTGCTCGAGATGCGCGTGCTGCTCGAGATGCGTGCGCTGTCCGAAACGGTCATCGGGTCGTCTCCTTGGCGGGCGCGGTCCGCGAGCGGGGGGACCGCTCGAGGACGAGGTAGGCGAGGCATCCCACGACGAGGCCGACGACAGCATCGCTCAGCACGGGGGCGAAGAAGTGCGAGAGCAATGCCGCCCCTGCGCCGATGGCCCAAGCGACCAGGGCGGTCCAGCGGAACCGCTGCGGTGCGCGATCGGCGTTGCGCTTGGCGAGGATGATCTGGTCGGCGATGAGGACGGCGCCGAGCGGGGGCACCAGCACGCCCAGCAGGACGAGCCAGTTCACGAAGTAGTGCCAGGCGCCGAGCACGGCGACCAGGGTGCCGATGACGCCGAGGATCAGGGTGAGCACGCGCATCTTCGAGCGGGTCAGGTGCGACCAGCCCAGCGCGCCGTTGTAGAGGCAGTGCGTACAGACCGAACCGAGGTTGATCACGACGAACACCAGCAGGAACACATCGAGCAGCGGATTGTGCGTGCTGGTGAGGATCGGCGCGAAGTTGCCGCCGTTCGACGCGGGATCGACGATCGCGCCGGCGGCGACGAACAGGGCGCCGCTGAGCTGGGCGACCAGGCTCGCGACCGGGAACGCGGTGACCGTGGCCATCACCGCTTCCTTGCCGTTGCGGGCCCAGCGGGTGAAGTCGGCGGTCATCGTGCCGGAGTCGGCGAAGGTCGCCATGATCGCGGTGACCGCGACCCCGAACGACATCGCCCCGCCGCCGACGCCCTGGTAGCCGAAGACGGCCGAGAAGTCGTGGTTCTGCGCCGCGATGGTGATCGCGATGATCACCGCCGCGATGAACAGCGGCGCCGCGATGGATCCGAGCACGGACAGCGCACGGATGCCGAGGTAGGTGATGGCGATGAACACCAGTCCGGCGAGCCCCGCGACCAGGGTCTCGTTCCAGCCGAACGCGGCGCCCAGGCTGGCACCGGTCGCGCCGGTGTTGAACGCGAACCAGCCGACCACGACGGTGGCGAGGAAGCCCGAGGCGATCGCATATCCGGCGGTGCCGAAGGTCTCCGTCGCCTGCAGCGAGAAGCTCTTGCCGGTACGGCCCGCGCGCCAACTGAGCAGGCTCACGTAGACGAACATGATGGCGTTCGCCGTGAGGATCGCGCCGACACCGGGCCAGAATCCGAGCATCGCGACCACGAGGCCGCCGGGTACGGCGTTGGTGAGGATCATCGGGAAGCCGAACCACACCGCAGAAACGGTGAAGAGCGACTTGCGATGGTTCAGCGGGACGGGTTCGTGCTCGAACTCCGAGGTGCTGCTCTCCGCCGGTGCGGTCTTGGTCATCACACGTGCTCCTTCTGGACGATCCCGGACGTCGGCGTCGCGGGGACGGGTGCGGCGGCGGTGCGAAGCGCCGCCTCGGTACGCAGGGCAAGGCGGACGCCGCTGAGCATGTCGGTGCCGGAGGTGTGTCCGATGGCCGCGACGCGCAGGGCCGCGGACTCGGTGCGCGAATCGTCGCGGTCGCGCACGGCCCGGACGAGCGCATGCAGGCTCTGCGGGGCGCGGGCGCGCAGCGCGTGGCGGATGGTGACCGTGCTGAGCAGCGTCGTCCGCTCCGCGCCGTCCTCGTCGAGAGCGGCGGTCAGGGAGGGGAGCGCCCCGTGCAGCCGCATGCCACGCTGCGCGCTCACGAATGCGAGCCCGGTGAGGACGTCGTCACCGGACGGGGTGAGGCCTTCGCCGAGCCCGAGCAGCCGCCTCGCCGCATCGGCGATTCCGGCCGGATCCCGCCGGAGCAGCGCCGCTTCCAGAGCCTCGCCGCGAGCGGTCAGCAGTGCGGCGGCGGCGCGGCCGAATGCGGTCTGCGCAGCCGGCGCCGGGGTGCGTCCGATGATCTCCTCGGCGCGCCGCAGGTGTGCGGGGGCCAGCGCGCAGAGGCAGACGTCGGAGGGGATCCAGGGGGCGGCGGGGCCCGTCAGTACCGCGATCGGGCCGCTCTGCGTCTCGATCCGGAAGCCGTCGGGAGCGACCGATACAGGATCCCCCGGCTGCACCTGGAGCGCGGTCCAGTCGTCGACGGGTACGCGGACGGTGGCCGGGGCATCGTCCAGGTCGGGGGAGACGAGGGCGACGAGCTCGTCCGCGATGCGCAGATTCACGGCGCGACGGTGCACCGAGTGCACCCGATGGCGCGGCTCTGAGCCATCGCCGATCGCCGGCCGGACGCGGGACAGCACGGATCGGATCTGCGCAGGGTCGGCGGTGCGGGAGAGTGTCTCCTCAAGTGCGGCATCCCAGGTGATCGCGCGCACGGCGACGGGGGTGGCGACGGGGTTCATCGTCTTCTCTCCGACTGCTTCGCGGGGCCTGGTCGACGACCGCCGAGGATGGTCAAGTGTTCAGGGAAATGTATACCATCGATTGAAATGGAGTACCATTCCCGAGTCAGCACCGGTCGCGACCGCGGCCTCAGCAGGAGGAGAAACCAGATGCGTGTCGTAGTCGCACTCGGGGGCAACGCCCTCGCCCGCCGGGGCGAGCCGATGACGGCCGAATATCTTCGGGCGAACGTCAAAGCGGCGTGCGAGGCGCTCGCCCCCTTCGCCCGCGAGAACGAGGTCGTGATCACGCACGGCAACGGCCCTCAGGTCGGTCTGCTCGCTCTGCAGAACCTCGCGTACCAGGACGTCGCGGCGTACCCCCTGGACATCCTCGGCGCCGAGACCCAGGGGATGATCGGCTACGTCGTGCAGCAGGAGCTCTCCAACGCTCTTGGTGGCGAGCGCGAGGTGGCCGGTGTGATCACCACTACCGTCGTCGACGAGAGCGACCCCGCCTTCGTGCGGCCCACGAAGCTGATCGGCCCGCAGTACTCCGCGCACGACGCCGCAGAGGCTGCAGCCGAGTACCGCTGGACCATCGCGAAGGACGGCAACGCGTTCCGTCGCGTGGTACCGTCCCCGGTTCCGGTCTCCATCGTGCAGGCGCCGCTCATCCGCCGCCTGCTCGAGGCCGGCAGCCTCGCCGTCTGCGTGGGCGGTGGCGGCGTGCCCGTCCGCGAGGACTCGAAGGGCCGTCATATCGGTGTTCAGGCCGTCGTCGACAAGGATCTCGCCAGCGCGGCGCTCGCCGCGGACATCGGCGCCGACACCCTGATCATGCTCACGGACGGCGACTACGTCAGCGAGAACTGGGGCACCCCGGAGCAGCGCGACATCCACACGGCCTCGGCGGATGCGGTCGCCGCGATGGCTTTCGCCGAGGGCTCGATGCAGCCGAAGATCGATGCCGCGATCCGCGTCGCCCGTGCCGGAGGGCGCGCCCTGATCGGTCCGCTCGACCGGCTGGACGATCTGCTCGCCCGCACCGTCGGCACCGAGATCGTGCCCACGCTCAAGGAGGGCATCCGCTGGGTCGAGCCCGCGAAGTCCTGATCGGAGCGCCCCGCCGTCGCGGATTGCGGTCCGCTCGATGGAAGAATGATGCCGTGACCAGCAAGGATGAACGGCAGCTCGAATCCACGAAGATCGCGTCGTGGTTGCGTGATGCGATCCTCGACGGCGCTCGCGCCCCGGGCAGCCGCCTGATCGAACGCGACCTCGCTGCCGAGTTCGGGGTGAGCCGGGTGCCGGTGCGCGACGCGCTCAAGGTGCTCGACGCCGAAGGGCTCGTCGAGCTGCGCCCGCACACCTGGGCGGTGGTGCGCGAGTTCACCGACGCGGATCTCGCGGACCTCGACGAGGTCCGCGCCGTGCTCGAGCCGCTGGCGTTCCGGCTCGCGGCCGAGCGCCATCGGCGCGACGGTCTGGCGCGACTGCGCCAGGCGCTCGATCGCGAGGAGTCCAGCGCCCGGATCGGCGACGAGATCGTCTCGCGCCGGGCGGCGGCAGACTTCCACGAGACCGTCACCGAGCTCGCGGAGAACCGCCTGCTCAGCGACATGATGCGGGGGATCGGGAGTCGCCTGCGCTGGGCGCTCTCGCAGTACGACGACCTGGAGTACATCAGCGGGGAGCACGTCGAACTCTTCGAAGCGATCGAGCGCCGCGACGGCGATCGAGCCGCGGAACTCGCCGCCACGCACCTGGAGAGCAGCCGGCGCGAGCGCATCGCGCACGTCGAAGCGGTGCGCACCGGGGCGATCCGCACCCAGCAGGCATCGCACCGCGCGTGAACGGGACGGCCCCGCGCAGACGGTAATCTTGCCCGATGACACCGAGAACCTTCGACCAGTCGTCCAAGCTGAAGAACGTCCTGTACGAGATCCGCGGCAACGCGCTCGTCGAGGCGGCGCGGCTGGAAGCGGCAGGTCA
Organism: Microbacterium sp. 2MCAF23; assembly: GCF_052115565.1. Taxonomy (NCBI): domain Bacteria; kingdom Bacillati; phylum Actinomycetota; class Actinomycetes; order Micrococcales; family Microbacteriaceae; genus Microbacterium; species Microbacterium sp. 2MCAF23. The sequence goes on from NZ_JBFRGY010000006.1 coordinate 153,831, forward strand.
CTCGGTGCTCAAGCTGAACACGGGCAACCCCGCGGTCTTCGGGTTCGAGGCGCCGCAGCAGATCGTCCGCGACATGCTCGCGACCCTGCCCAGTGCGCACGGCTACAGCGAGAGCAAGGGCATCGTCTCCGCCCGCCGTGCCGTGGTCAGCCGCTATGAGCAGGTCGACGGATTCCCTCTCGTGGACCCCGAGGACGTCTACCTAGGCAACGGCGTCTCCGAGCTCATCACGATGACCATGCAGGCGCTGCTCGATGAGGGCGACGAAGTGCTCATCCCCGCCCCGGACTACCCCCTGTGGACCGCGATGACCAGCCTCGCCGGCGGGACCCCGGTGCACTACCTGTGCGACGAGGAGAACGGCTGGAACCCGGATCTCGAGGATCTCCGCTCCAAGGTCACCCCGCGCACCAAGGCCATCGTCATCATCAACCCGAACAACCCCACGGGCGCGGTGTACTCGCGAGAGGTGCTGCAGGGCATCGTGCAGGTGGCCAGGGAGAACGACCTGCTGCTGCTCTCGGACGAGATCTACGACCGGATCCTCTTCGACGACGCGCAGCACATCTCCACGGCGACCCTCGCTCCTGACCTGCTCTGCCTGACCTTCAACGGCCTCTCCAAGACGTACCGCGTGGCCGGATACCGGTCGGGGTGGCTCGTCATCACCGGCCCGCAGCAGCACGCGAAGGGCTTCATCGAGGGGATCACGCTGCTCGCATCGACCCGGCTCTGCCCGAACGTGCCGGCGCAGCACGCGGTGCAGGCCGCTCTCGGGGGAGTGCAGTCGATCGAGTCGCTGATCGCCCCGAGCGGTCGCCTGCATCTGCAGCGCGACGCCGCCTGGGAGGGGCTCTCCGCGATCCCGGGTGTCAGCTGCGTGAAGCCCACGGGGGCCCTGTACGCGTTCCCGAAGCTGGATCCGAACGTGCACGAGATCCACGACGACGCGAAGCTCATCTACGACCTGCTGGTCGCGGAGCGGATCCTGCTCGTGCAAGGCACGGGCTTCAACTGGCCGACACCGGACCACCTGCGCGTGGTGACGCTGCCCGAGCCGCGGGTGATCACCGAAGCCATCGAGCGCCTCGGCAACTTCCTGGCGAGCTACCGGCAGTAGGCGCCACATCCGGCGGAGCGTCGATCAGACCGCCGCCGCAGCCCCGCGCCGCCGCGCGCGCCGCGTCGCGGGGCTCTGCTCGTCGCGCAGCAGCGTCGCGGCGAGGGCTCGTGCGGCGGTCGTGAACGCCGAGCGCCCCGACACGTCCGGCACCGGCCGCGCGTGCAGGGCGGCGGCATCCAGCGCACGCTGGTCGTACGGCAGGAAATGCACGTCGCGAATGCCCGAGAAGCGGTCCAGGGCACGCCGGATCTGTCCGCGCGCGTCGATGCCGAGAGGCCCGGGTCGCACCTTGTTCACGGCGACGGTGACGGGCACGTCCCCGATCTCAGCGCGCAGCTCCGCATAGCCCCGCACGAACCGCGCGATCCCGAGCGGATCGGCGGCGGCCACCGCCACGATGCGGTCGGCGCTGCGCAGCGCGGTGAGCGTCGCGGCATTGCGGCGCGGTCCGCCCAGGTCGCTGATGATCTCCTCGTCAGCCTCGAGCGAGGCCGCGACGTCGACCACCGTCACCGCGCTCCAGGTGCGGCACGCATCGAGCGCGGCCTGCAGGCGGGTCGCGGACAGCTCGGGCCAGCGCGTGGGACGGTTGATCCCGACCAGTACGTCGACGATGCCGCCGGACGATTCCACGGGGCTGGACAGACGGCTCAGTTCGGCGCCGTCGAGCAGCCCGAGTTCGGCGCGGCGGCAGGCCGCGGCGATACCGGGGCCGTCGTCGGTGAGGCCCAGCATGAGGGCGAGCGCCGGCGCGTGCGTGTCGGCGTCGACGAGGGCGACCCCGCGGTCCGGGGCGGCGAGGAGGGCCGCGAGCTGCACGGCCAGGGTGCTGCGCCCCGGAGCGCCGTGCGGGCCCCACACGGCGATCAGCCGATTCGGCGCGGCCGCCGTGTCGAGCTCCTCCGCACCGATCTCGTCCCGGCCGGCGCCCGCGTCGTCGGCCTGCAATGCGTCGGCGACGTCCCATCCGCTCGAAGACGCGGGCAGGGGCGTGCCCAGTCCGTGCCGGTGGGTGAGTCGAACGGCGGCCGGACCGTCGCCCAGGGTCAGGATCCGCACGCCGGCGCGGTCGCAGGCGCCACGCAGCGCAGCGCTCAGCCAGGCCCGCTCCGCGGGGATCAGCAGCGCTTCGGCATCACGGAGCTCCTCGGCGTGTGCGACCAGCCTGGCCGCCTGCTCCGGTGTCATCCGCGCGATCACCGTGATGCCCGCGAGCCCCAGCTCCTCGGCGAGCGTCTCGGCGCGCTCCGGCGGCAGGGCCAGGACGATGCCGGTCATGACCGTGCGCCGATCGGCACCACCGACAGCGAGGATCCGTCGGTCAGCGCCGTGAGCACCTCTCCGACCTTCGCCCGGCTCACGACGAGCTCGAGCGTGGTGGCCTTGGCGGACAGCGGGCCGTCATCGCGGTCGACGGAGGCCACGGTGGCCTCGGACAGCAGCACTCGCGGCTCACCGAAACCCTTGCTGTCTTCGAGAGGCTCGGCCGCCCACAACTCGACCACGGAGCCCTTGATGATCGAGGCGGGAACCGGCACCGTGCTGCGGACCACGACCGAGGTGGTGCGCCCCTGGTCGGCGTCGGCCGCGGCCGTCGAGGGCACCAGCTCGCCCTCCGCGATCGTGCGCGTCGCGATCAGGCCGGGCTCGAGGGTGCCAGGGGTGAGGTAGCCGGATCCCACCGTGCCGAGTACGACGTCGACGACGCGCACGTCGGCGGAGGTGAGCGGCTCGCCTGGCACGATCGTGCGCACGGCCTGCAGTGCGGGACTGGTCTGCTTCGCTGCGCCCACGATCAGCCAGACTCCGGCGACGGAGACGACGATCAAGGCGAGGCCGATGAAGAAGCGCAGATCGGTCCAGGGCCGGCGGGCGGCTCGTGCGGTGCTCATGTGCTCATGGTCACAGAATCCGGATCCGTGCCGGGAAAGTTATCCACAGCGCTCCGCCGGTCGCCGCGCACGCCCTGACGCGGAGCACAATGGGTGCATGCCCGACGCATCCACGCCTGCAGTGCGCTATCTCGCCCCGGCCCAGGTGGCCGAGCTCCTCGGCGTGCACGTCGATGAGGTCGTCGAGCTCATCATGCAGGGCAGGCTGCGCGGCGCGCGGCTCGGTGCTCCGGCCGCCTGGCGGGTGGAGGAGGGCTCGATCACCGAGTACCTGGCGGAGCAGGCGGAGGACGCGCGGCGCAGGGCGCTGTGGCGGCAGGCGAACGCGGCGAGCTTCCCCGAGCTGTGGGGCCCTCCGGTCCGCCTCGGGGAGTGAACCGGCCCTCGTCCGGGTCCTGATCCCGCCTCGCCGGCGGCGGTTGCGAGCCTGCCGTCAACCGAGGCCGGGCGCGGGCGCATCCGTGCCGATGGAGAGCACCGACGCGAACGGAACGATGCGGAATCCCGTGACCGCCCTCGCGCGTCGCGGAGAGCCGGCATCATGCAGCGCGAGATCCAGATGATCGGACCCGGCCCGGTCGATCGTGCCCGCCAGCACCGTGCCGGAGCGGGTGCGCAGGGTCACCCCGCTGCGGCGCCGGGCGAGGTCCCGGACCACGAAGCCGAACGTCATCCGCTCGCGCAGCGGCGAGAGCGGCTCGGCGGTGGCGCCGCTGCTCAGCAGCGCGCCGTGATCGAGCGCCCACAGCTCCACGGCGTGCGCGGGCAGCAGCACGAGACCGGGCGCGTCCTGCGGTTGCACAGCCGCCCAGTCGGCGCCGACCGCGCGCAGTCGGCCGCGCACCCGGGTCGAATCGGTGAGCACGGCGGCGACAGCACCGCCCTCGTCGACGAGTACGCCCAGGCGCGTGCGCAGGTCGAGCCGCGCGATGCGCAGCCGCTCGGTCTCGGCGTCCAGGGCGGCGCGCTCCGCCTCCCAGCCCGAGGCGATCTGATCCTCGAGGTCTTCGAACAGCCGATCCCATTCCATGCCGTCGAGGCTACGGGAAGCGGCGGAGGCGATATACGGGTTATCCACATTCCTCGGCGAAGACGGCCCACGGCGCCTGCGAATGTGCTCGAATGCCAGTCACGCCATCCGAATCTCGAGGGGGAGAACACCGATGATGACGCTCGAGGATTTCGCACCGCAGCCCACGCCGACCGCAGAACTGCCGGATCCGGCTCCGCTGCTGCAGAGCCTCACGCGCGGCGTCCTCGAGGTGCTGGCCGGGGTGCGCGAAGCGGATCAGCTCGCGCGCTGGCTCAGCGAGGATGCCTTCCTCGTGCTCACGGCCCGCGCGAACCTGTCTGCGCGAGCTCGCAGCGCGCGCGGTGTCGCACCGGCCAGGCCCGTCTTCCGGGTCCTCTCCACCCACGTGTCATCGCCGGCGGACGGCATCGTCGAGGCCACCCTGATCGTGCAGACCCCCGGCCGGACCAGGGCTGTGGCGGTGCGTATGGAGGGGTTGGACCGGCGTTGGAGAGCCACCTCGCTCGCCGTGCTCTGAGCCCGGCTCCGCCGCCCTCCGCCCCGCGCGTGCGGGCCGGGGATACGCCCTAGGCTGTCAGGGTGTCGACACTCAGTGATCTCGCCCAGGCCCAGGGCTGCCTCGCCGACGAGGACATCGAATGGCTGCATCGCCTGGCCGGCGACGGGCAGTTGCTGGCGGATCTGGCTTCCGCGGACATCGTGATCTGGATCGCGACGGCCGACGGATCCTTCATCGCGGTCGCGCACACCCGGCCGAGCGGCGCGGCGACCCTGTTCTACCGCGACATCGTGGGGGAGCGGGTGCGACCGCAGTGGCGCACCCAGGTGCAGGGCGCGTTCGACACGGCCGGGATCGTCGACTCGGCGAACCCTGACTGGTTCGAGGAGACGCCGACCAGGGTCAGGGCGGTGCCGATCGTGCGCGCCCGCAAGAACGGCGACGATGGCGGACACCGGCAGCCGATCGGCGTGCTCACCCGGCACACGAACCTCGGTGAGGCGCGCACGCCCTCCCGGCAGCAGATCACGTTCAACGAGGCCGCGGACGACCTGTTCGGCATGATCGCCGGCGGGGAGTTCCCCGACCCTTCCGCGCCCACGTCGCCACGCCGCGGCGCTCCGCGCGCCTCGGACGGTCTCATCCGCATCGATGTCGACGGCGTCGTCACGTTCGCCAGCCCGAACGCCCTGAGCGCGTTCAACCGGATGGGCTTCGACGAGGAGCTCGAGGGGGAGTCGCTGGTCGAGGTCACGACGCGGATCGTGCCCCCTTCGCGGCAGGTCGATGAATCGCTGCCGGTCGTGGTCACCGGGCGCGCTCCGTGGCGCACGGACGTGGAAGCGCGCGGCGTCACCGTCTCCCTGCGAGCCATCCCGCTCAAGGACCACGGCACCCGGATCGGCGCCATCGTGCTGTGCCGCGACGTGTCGGAGCTGCGTCACCAGGAGCAGGAGCTCATCACCAAGGACGCGACGATCCGCGAGATCCACCACCGGGTGAAGAACAACCTGCAGACGGTCGCATCCCTGCTGCGGATCCAGGCCCGTCGTACGCACTCCGAGGAGGCGCGCGACGCGCTGACGCAGGCGATGCGACGTGTCGAGTCGATCGCCGTGGTGCACGACACGCTCGCCGGGGGACTGGCGCAGAAAGTCGACTTCGACGAGGTGTTCGCGCGCGTGCTGAAGCTCGTGGCGGAGGTCGCCTCGGCGCCCAACACCCGGGCGCGCACCCAGTCGACGGGGCGGTTCGGCGTGCTGCCGAGCGAGTATGCGACGCCCCTCGCCCTCGCGCTCACCGAGGTCGTCACCAACGCCGTGGAGCACGGACTCGCGGGCCAGGAGGGCCTGGTCACCATCGAGGCGCAGCGCACCGACGAGAACCTGCGTGTGATCGTCAGCGACACCGGACACGGTCTGCCCGAGGGGCGGATCGGTCAGGGCCTGGGCACGCAGATCATCCGCACCCTCATCCAGGGCGAGCTCGGTGGCACGATCGTCTGGGAGGGTTCGGACGGCGAGGGCACCGTGGTCACGATCGACCTTCCGATGCGCTGGGTGAACGGCTGAGCCGGATGCGCCGGGCGCGGGTCAGCCCGCGCGGGCGGCGCGGCGCCTGAGAGCGCGCGTCAGCCGGCGCGGCGGGCGCGAGCGGCGCGGCGCTTGAGAGCGCGGCGCTCATCCTCGCTGAGTCCGCCCCACACGCCCGAGTCCTGGCTGGACTCGAGGGCGTACTGCAGGCAGACCTCGGTGACGGTGCACCGGGCGCACACGGCCTTCGCCTTCTCGATCTGATCGACGGCCGGACCGGTGTTCCCGACGGGGAAGAACAGCTCGGGGTCGACGGTGAGACAGGCGGCCTTGTCGCGCCAATCCATGGGGGCTCCTCGGTGTGGAAATGTCATGGGCGCGCGAATCTCGCGTGCCCGGAATTCGTAGGCGGCGTTCGGGGGTCGACGCCCATCGGTGATGCGAGCGGATGCTCGCCCCACGCCGCTGTGGGAGCACATGGCTGTCATCTATTCTCTTACATGAAAGGCGAGCGATCAAGGATTTTCTGCACTCCGTGTGAACGGGAGCCGAACCGTGAGCGAACGCCGACGACCCGACACCATCCAGGAGCCCCTTATGCGCCCGTCGAGACTGACCATCGCGGCGGCGGCCGTGCTCGCCCTCGAAGCGGTGGCACTGCTCGTGGTCACCCTCGGGGAGGTGTTCGGTCTGAGCTCCGGCGCCGCCACCTCGCTGCCCTCTGCCCTGGGACTGATCGGGCTCAGCGCGGTCGGTGCGGTGGGGCTCGCCGCTCTTGCCCTGGCCGTGCTGCGCGGACGCTCGTTCGGGCGCAGCGGAGGAATGGTGGCGCAGATCCTTGCGATCGCCGTCGCCCTGAGCGCGCTCACGGCACGGCCGTTCCCGGTCGTGTTCGTGCTCGCACTGCTGACCCCGGGCGTGATCGGCGCGGTTCTGCTGTTCCTGCTGACCCGGCGCGCGGGGCTGGAAGCCCGTCGGCGTGCCGATGCCGAACAGCAGGACGACTGAAGCGTTACGCGGCGAGGCCCACGAGCTTGCGGATGCGAGCGACGTGGCCGGTGGCCTTGACGTTGTAGAGCGCGTGCGCGATCACGCCGTCCTCATCGATGACGAAGGTCGAGCGGATCACGCCCTGGATCACCTTGCCGTAGTTCTTCTTCTCGCCCCACACCCCGTACGCGCGATGCACGGCGAGGTCGGCGTCGCTGAGCAGCGGGAAGGAGAGCCCGTCGCGCTCGGCGAACTGCTTGAGCTTGGACACGTCGTCGCGGGAGACTCCCAGCACCGTGTAGCCCGCGCCCTGCAGCGAGGCGAGGCTGTCGCGGAAGTCGCACGCCTCGGCCGTGCAGCCCGGGGTCATCGCCGCCGGGTAGAAGTACAGGATGACGTTCCGGCCGCGCAGGTCGTGCAGGGAGACGGATGCACCGTCCTGGTCCTGCAGAGTGAAGTCGGGGGCGGGGGATCCGGGTTCGAGGCGCTGTGCGGTCACCCGTCCAGGCTACCCGCACCCCGGGGAGCGGATCCGCTCAGAGCTTGTCCGCGAAGGTCGCGAGCAGCCGCTGCAGCGATTCCAGCCGTGCCAGCCCGGCCTCGCCGAGCGCTCCGTCCGCAGCGGCCTCGTTGAGCGCGCAGTCCTCCGCGTCGGCGCGGTGCGTGCAGCCGCGCGGACAGTTCTCCGCGATCACGGCGAGCTCGGTGAAGGCGGCGAGGATGTTCTGCGGATCCACGTGCCCCAGCCCGAAGGAGCGCACGCCCGGCGTGTCGATCACCCAGCCGGACCCGCCGTCGGAGCCGGGGGCGAGGGGCGGAGCAACATAGCGCAGTGACACCGTCGACGAGGACGTGTGCCTGCCGCGCCCGGTGACCTCGTTCACGTGCCCGGTGGCCCGCCCGGCTCCCGGCACGAGGGCGTTCACGAGCGTGGACTTGCCGACGCCGGAGTGTCCGACGAACACGGTGGAGTGACCGATGAGGGCTCGGCCGATCTCGTCGACCGGCATCTCGCCCTGCGCGCTGGTGAAGACCGTTAGATCCAGGCCTTCGAAGTGCGTCAGGAACTCGGCCGGATCCGCCAGATCCGTCTTGGTGACCACCAGCAGCGGACGGATCCCGGCGTCGAGGGCTGCCACCAGGTAGCGGTCGACCAGGCGCTCGCGCGGCTCGGGGTCCGCCGCAGCGACGACGATGAGCATCTGGTCGGCGTTGGCGACGATGACGCGCTCGACCTGGTCGGTGTCGTCGGCGCTGCGGCGCAGCAGAGAGGAGCGTTCGAGGATGCCGACGATCCGGCCGAGGGTGCCTTCGTCGCCGGAGACGTCGCCGACCACGCGTGCGGCGTCGCCCGTGACGATCGGCGTGCGGCGCAGCTCTCTGGCGCGCGTGGTGGTGATGGTGTGCTCGTCATCGGTGCCCTCGCCGATCAGCACGGCGTACCGCCCCCGATCCACGCCCAGGACGCGCCCGATCTCGGCATCGTTGTGCGCGGGGCGGCGCTTGGTGCGCGGACGGTTCGCCTTCGGATTCGGGCGCATCCGGATCTGGGACTCGTCGAAGTCGTCGAGCTCGTCGTCGCCGTCGTCCTCCAGCCAGCTCACGCGGGTGCGCTCCCCGGGGCGTCGACGGACAGCATGCGCTCCCACAGCTGGGTGAACTCGGGCAGAGTCTTCGCCGTGGTGCCGATCTCGTCGATCTCGACGCCGGGCACGCGCAGACCGATGAGAGCGCCCGTGGTCGCCATGCGGTGATCGTGGTGTGCCGGCCAGGTGCCTCCCCGCAATGTCGCGGGGATGATGTGGATGCCGTCCTCGAGCTCCACGGCTTCACCGCCCAATGCCCGCAGATTGCCTGCGAGCGCAGCGATCCGGTCGGTCTCGTGCAGACGGATGTGGCCGATGCCGGTGATCGTGGTGGGCTCGTCCGCCAGGGCGGCGAGACCTACGAACGTCGGCGCGAGCTCTCCCGCTGCCGACAGGTCGAACTCGCCGCCGCGGATGCGACCGGTGCCGCGCACGATGAGCACGCCGTCTGCGCGATGCACGTCAGCGCCGAGGCGCTCCAGCAGATCGGGCAGCAGCGCGCCGGGCTGCGTGGAGCGCGTCGGCCAGCCCTCGACCGCGACCTCGCCGCCGGCGACGAGCGCCGCCGCGAGGAACGGGGCGGCGTTGGACAGGTCCGGTTCGATGGCGATCTCCCGGGAGCGCGGGACGCCGCCCTCCACCATCCATTCGCCGGGGCCGGGTCGGGTGACCTTGATCCCGCGGCGCGTCAGCGTCTCCACGGTCATGTCGATGTGCGGCATGCTCGGCAGCCGCTCGCCGGTGTGCACCAGATGCAGACCGACATCGAAGCGCGGCGCCGCGAGCAGCAGGCCCGACACGAACTGGCTCGATGCAGAGGCGTCGATCTCCACGCGGCCGCCGCGGATGTGCCCGCGGCCACGGATCGTGAAGGGCAGAGACCAGCTGCCGTTGTCCTCGATGTCGACGCCGAGATCGCGCAGAGCGTGGATCATGGCGCCCATGGGACGGTGCAGCGCCGTCTCGTGTGCAGTCAGCAGCACGTCGCCGCGAGCGAGTCCCGCGAGTGGCGCGATGAACCGCATCACCGTGCCGGCCTGGCCGCAGTCGACGGTGGTGCCGCCGGTGAGCGGGGCGGGGGTGATCCGCAGGTCGGGGCCGAACTCCCCGGTGCCGAACTGTTCCTCGACCCCGACGCCGAGGGCGCGCAGGGCGTCGATCATGCGCGCGGAGTCGTCCGAATGCAGCGGGGCCGAGACGATTCCCGGGGCGTCGGCGATCGCGGCCAGCACGAGTTCGCGGTTGGTGAGCGATTTGGATCCCGGCACGCGCAGCCGCGCACTCAGGGAGTCGGCGGCGACCGGCGCGGACCAGCGTCCGCGCGGGGCAGGGGAATACAGGGAGGCGCTCATCGGTTCCTACCCTACTGAAGGCCTCCGGCAGCGGAGGGCGAGAAACAAGGAAGGCAGTGCGCATGCTCGCGACGCTCGAACCGGTGGAGGTCGACGTTCTCGGCCTAAACTGGCTGGCGATGAACGATCACGCACCGCTGGACGCGCAGCCGGACGCGGACTCCTCCGCGCGCCGGGAATTCGAGGAGCAGGCGATCCCCTTCATGGATCAGCTGTACGCCGCCGCCATGCGCATGACGCGCAACCCGTCCGACGCCGCGGACCTGGTCCAGGAGACGTTCGTGAAGGCGTTCGCCTCGTGGTCGAGCTTCACGCAGGGCACGAACCTGAAGGCGTGGCTGTACCGGATCCTGACGAACACCTACATCAACATCTACCGCAAGCGCCAGCGCGAGCCCTATCAGGGCACGATCGACGAGCTCGAGGACTGGCAGCTCGGCGGCGCCGAGTCGACCACGGCGTCGCACAGCCGCTCGGCCGAAGCCGAGGCGATCGACCGGATGCCCGCGTCGATCGTCAAGGAGGCGCTGCAGGCGGTCCCGGAGGACTTCAGGCTGGCGGTGTACCTCGCCGACGTCGAGGGCTTCGCCTACCAGGAGATCGCCGACATCATGAAGACCCCCATCGGCACCGTGATGAGCCGCCTGCACCGCGGGCGTCGCATGCTGCGGGAGCTGTTGGCGGATTACGCCGCGGAGCGAGGCATCGCCACGGCCGGCACGAGGAGCACGAAATGACGGACTGCGGATGCGCCAAGGCGCGGCAGGACCTGGAGGAATACCTCCGCAATGAGATGTGCAAGACGGAGCACTCGGACATCCGCGAGCATCTCGAGAACTGCCCGTCCTGCGCAGAGGAGGCCCTCGTCGCGACCACGCTGACCGAGGTCGTCTCCCGGGCGTGCAAGGAGACGGCTCCCGAGGAGCTGCGCGACCAGGTGCTCGCGCGGCTGCGCGCCGTCCAGGCGGCGGTGCACTGACCACTCGCGGTCCACTCGTCGCGCGCCCGGTGTCCACCGCCCTGGCTAGGGTGGAGGCATGGCAGCTCTCGACGCCCGTGACGTTCCCGTCGACCCGCGCTCGAAGGAGCGCCTGAGCGCTTCAGGTCTCGACTACCGCATCGTCGACATGTCGGATCCGGCGCAGCAGCGCGGATTCGCCCGGGCCGACGCGCGAGGATTCCTCGACAAGGAGCCCGACGACGAGACCATCCGCCTCATGGGCGAGATGATGTCCGAGCGGCGCAACATCGGCGTGTACGCGCCGGGCGGCGAGCTTCCGGTCGCGACCGTCGACTCCTGGGTGACTCCGATGACCGTGCCCGGCGACGCCGGTTCGCACATCGACATGTGGGCGATCAGCGCCGTCACCGTCGCGGCGACGCACCGCCGTCGGGGGATCGCGCGCAACCTGCTGGAGGGCGAGCTGCGCGCTGCGGCCGCGGCCGGAGTGCCGATCGCAGGGCTCACCGCGACGGAGGCGACGATCTACGGACGCTACGGCTTCGGTCCGGCGATCCCCGTCTCCCATCTGCAGGTCGATGCCCGACGTGCCGGCGGCATCTCATGGCCTGCCGTGGGGGACGCGACCACCGTGGAGTACATCGAGCCGGAAGCGCTGCGGACGGCGCTCGGCGAGGTGCACGAGCGGACTCGCCTGGACCGGTCCGGCGACATCCCCGGATGGTCGCTGCGCTGGCGTCGCATGGCGGGCCTGGTGCCGGGCGACGAGCGCTCCCGCGCCGTGCGGGGCGTCAGGGCGGCCGATGCCGACGGCGTCACACGAGGTGTGCTCGCCTACACGCTCGACGAACTCGCCGAGGAGTTCGGCGCCGACCTCGCGATCCGTCACCTCGACGCGGAGACGCCGGAAGCGCTGCGCGCGCTCTGGGCGTTCGCCGTCAACCACGATCTGATCCGCACCCTGCGCGCGGACCTGCGGCCCGTCGACGATCCGCTGCCGTGGCTCGTCGCGAACCAGCGCGCCGTTCAGGTCACCGTGCACGACCACGGCTGGCTGCGGATCCTGGATGTCCCCGCCGTGCTCGCCGCGCGCACGTACCGTGCGCCCCTGGATCTCGTCCTGCGGGTGTCCGATCCGCTCGGCCTCGCCGAAGGAACCTGGCGTCTGCGGGTCGGTCAGGACGGGAGGGGCATCGTCGACGCCACGGCGGATGCTCCCGACGTCGAGCTCGGCGTGGACATGCTGTCATCGCTGTACCTCGGTGGCGTGAGCGCGACGACGCTGCGCGCCGCCGGCCGGATCTCGGCCGCGGCGGAGACCGCGGTCGCGATCCAGGACGCCTTCGGCACCGCCGCGGCGCCCGCGCTGAGCATCTGGTACTGAATGTCCGACCCCCTCGCTACCGTGAGGGGATGACCGCACTCCGTCCCGCAGAGGGCGCCGACGGCGCAGACCTCGGCATCGTCGCGCCGTCCGGGCTCGGGCTGGCCCAGGGCATCGCGCTGTACCTCGCCTCGGTGCTCGGCACCGGCCTGCTGGTGCTCCCCGGGCTCGCGGCGAAGACGGCGGGCCCCGCCAGCCTCATCGCGGTCGGGGTGATCACGCTCCTGGCGGTGCCGCTCGCGGGCGCGTTCGCGGCGCTCGCCGCGCGTCACCCGGATCCGGGCGGCGTGGCCAGCTACGCGCGTCGGGCTCTCGGCCCCACCGCGGCGCGGGCCACCGGGTACTGGTTCCTGTTCGGCGTCGCGGCGGGAGGGCCCGTCGTGTCGGTGCTCGGCGCCCGCTACATCGCGACCGCGGTTGGGATCGACAGCGCGGGTGTGCCCTGGCTCGCTCTCGGGTTCCTCGTGGTGCCGTTCGTCGCCAACCTGTTCGGGGTGCGGCTGACCGGCTGGCTGCAGCTGGTGCTGACCGGCCTGCTGCTCGCGATCGTCGTCGTGGTGGTCGCCGTGGCGGCGCCCGCCATGCGCCCGGAGAGCTTCACGCCGTTCCTGCCGCACGGATGGGGCGGCGTGGGTACCGCGATCGTGATGTTCGTGTGGGCCTTCGCCGGCTGGGAGGTGGGCACCCACATCTCCGGCGAGTTCGCCCGGCCGCGGCGCACCATCCCGCTGGCCACGGCGATCACGCTCGTGCTCGCGGGCGGCTGCTATCTCGCGCTGCAGGTCGTGACCGTCGGCGCCCTGGGGGAGCGGGCCGGGCGCGGCGATGTCGTCCTGCTCGATCTCGCCGAGGCGGGCGGCGTGCGCGCGGCACCCACGCTCATCGGCGTGGTCTCGGCGGTGGTCGCGCTCGGCGTGCTCAACGTCTACCTCGCCGCGTTCGGCAAGCTCGGGGCATCGCTCGCCGGCAACGGCGACCTGCCCCGCTGGTTCGCGAAGGGCGCGGAGTCGGGCGAGGTGCCGCGCCGCGCGCTGCTGCTGTCGATGGCGCTCGTGCTGGCCTACTTCGCGGTGTCGTGGGCGACGGGGTTCGCGCTGGCGCCGTTCATCCTCATCCACACCGCGAGCATGGTCGCCGTCTACACGATCGGCATGATCGCGGCGATCCGGATCCTGCCGCGGCGCACGCCCGGCTGGTGGATGGCGGTGATCGCCTCGGTCTGCACGATCGGGCTGCTGCTGCTCGCAGGGGTCGCGCTCGTCGTGCCCGCCGCGGTCGCTGTCATCGCGCTCGCCGTGACCGCCGTCCGGAGCGTCCGCGAACGACGACGCGGTGCCCCGGAGAACCGGGACACCGCGTCGATCCGCTGAGGAGTCGGCTCAGAGGGTCAGCGCCCGCGAGAGCAGGTCGGCCTGCTCCGCGGCGTGCACCTTCGAGGATCCGGTCGACGGCGCGGCCGATGCGGGCCGGGTGATCGGGCGCACGACACGCGGACCGGGCACGGTCTGGAAGTGCAGCGCGAGGAACGGCCAGGCGCCCTGGTTCTCCGGCTCCTCCTGCAGCCAGACGATCTCGGCGTTGGGGTAGGTGTCGGCGACGGCCTTGAGCGCGCGCAGCGGCACGGGGTAGAGCTGTTCGACGCGCACCAGAGCGATCTCCGGGTTCGGGTTCTTCTCGAGCTCGGCGACCAGGTCCCAGTGCACCTTGCCGGAGTGGAAGATCACGCGCTTGACGGCCGTGCGGTCGAGCTGCCGGGTGTCATCGATCACGGCTTCGAACTTGCCGCGGGTGAAGTCCTCGACCGGGCTGGTCGCGCCGCGCAGACGCAGCATCGCCTTCGGCGTGAACACGATGAGCGGCCGGCGCGGCTTCGCGTACGCCTGACGGCGCAGCAGATGGAAGTAGCTCGCCGGCGTGGACGGGCGCGCCACGGTCATGTTGTCCTGCGCGCACAGCTGCAGGAACCGCTCGATCCGCCCGGAGGAGTGATCCGGTCCCTGCCCCTCGTAGCCATGCGGCAGCAGCAGCACGACGCTCGACTGCTGGCCCCACTTCTGCTCGGCAGCGGAGATGTACTCGTCGATGACCGACTGCGCGCCGTTCACGAAGTCGCCGAACTGCGCCTCCCACAGCACCAGCGCCTCGGGGCGTTCCACCGAATAGCCGTACTCGAAGCCGAGCGCGGCGTATTCGCTGAGCAGCGAGTCGTAGACGAAGAACCGGGCCTGGTTATCGGACAGGTTCGCCAGCGGCAGCCACTCCTGGCCGTTCTCCCGGTCGTGCAGGACGGCGTGACGCGACACGAACGTGCCGCGGCGCGAGTCCTGGCCGGCCAGACGGACGGGTGTGCCCTCGACGAGCAGCGAACCGAAGGCGAGCAGCTCGCCGAAGCCCCAGTCGATCGCGCCGTTGCGGCTCATGTCGACGCGCTTGTCCATGGCCTGCTGCAGCTTCGGGTGCACGGTGAAGCCCTCGGGCTTGTTCGCGTGCGCGTCGCCGATCAGGTGCACGACCTCGAGCGGAACGCCGGTGACCTCGGGGGTCCCGATCTGCTCGTCGACGGGCGGGAGGTCGGGGGCGATCGGCGTGGCGCCGGTCTCCGCCGCGTGCGTCTCCGCGAAGGCGATCTCGAGGCGGTTCTGGAAGTCGGCCTTGGCCTGGTCGTACTCCTCCTGGGTGATGTCGCCACGACCGACGAGAGCGTCGGTGTAGAGGCTGCGCACCGAGCGCTTCGCCTGGATCAGGTCGGTCATCAGCGGCTGCGTCATCGACGGGTCGTCGCCCTCGTTGTGGCCGCGGCGGCGGTAGCACACCAGGTCGATCACGATGTCGCGGTGGAACCGCTCGCGATACTCGAAAGCGAGCTGCGCGACGTGCACGACGGCTTCGGGGTCGTCGCCGTTCACGTGCAGGACCGGCGCCTGGATGGTCTTCGCGACGTCGGTCGCGTACACCGAAGTGCGCGAGTCGTTGGGCAGCGTGGTGAAGCCGACCTGGTTGTTCACGACCACGTGCACGGTGCCGCCGGTGCGGTAGCCGCGCAGCTGCGACATCTGCAGGGTCTCCACGACGACGCCCTGGCCCGCGAAGGCGGCGTCGCCGTGCACCAGGATCGGCAGCCAGGTGAACGTGCCGATCGGCTTGCGGTCCTGCTTGGCGCGCGCGATGCCCTCGAGCACGCCGTCCACGGTCTCCAGGTGCGAGGGGTTCGCGGCGAGGAGGATCGGCAGCTCGGCGCCGTCGTCGGCGACGAAGGTGCCCTCCTTGCCGAGGTGGTACTTGACGTCGCCGGATCCGCGCTGGTTGCCCGGAAGGGTGGATCCCTCGAACTCGCGGAACACCTGCCCGTAGGTCTTGCCGGCGATGTTCGCGAGCACATTCAGGCGGCCGCGGTGCGCCATGCCGATCGCGGCGCCGTCGAGTCCCGCACCGGCGGCGCCCTGCAGGATCTCATCCAGCAGCGGCACGAGCGATTCCGCGCCTTCGAGCGAGAAGCGCTTCTGGCCCACGTACTTGGTCTGCAGGAAGGTCTCGAAGGCCTCGGCCTCGTTGAGCTTGCTGAGCACGCGCAGCTGCTCGTCGTGGCCGGGCTTGACGTACTTGACCTCGACCTTGTCCTGGAACCAGCGGCGCTGCTCCGGATCCTGGATGTGCATGTACTCGATGCCGATCGTGCGGCAGTAGGAGTCGCGGAGCACACCGAGGATCTCGCGCAGCTTCAGCTGACGGTGACCACCGAAGCCGTTCGTGACGAACTCGCGGTCCAGATCCCAGAACGTCAGTCCGTGGGTCTCGATCTCGAGGTCGGGGTGTGTGCGCTGCACGTACTCGAGCGGGTCGATGTCGGCCATGAGGTGGCCGCGCACGCGGTAGGAGTTGATCAGCTCCTGCACGCGGGCGGTCTTGTCGATGCGCTCGGCGAGGTCGACCGCGATGTCCTTGTTCCAGTGGATCGGGGCGTACGGGATCCGGAGGGCACGGAAGATGCCCTCGTAGAAGCCGCGCTCGCCGATCAGCAGCTCGTGCACCTTCTTCAGGAACTCGCCCGAGCCCGCGCCCTGGATGACCCGGTGGTCATAGGTCGAGGTGAGCGTGATCGTCTTGCCGATGCCGAGCACGTCCAGCGTCTTCTGGCTGGAGCCCTGGAACTCGGCCGGGTACTCGAGGGCGCCGGCGCCGATGATGCAGCCCTGGCCCTTCATCAGGCGCGGCACGGAGTGCACGGTGCCGATGCCGCCCGGGTTCGTCAGGGACAGCGTGGTGCCCTGGAAGTCCGCGGCGGTGAGCTTGTTCCCGCGCGCGCGGCCGATGAGGTCCTCGTACGCGGAGAGGTACTCGCTGAACGTGAGCGACTCGGCACGCTTGATGCTCGGCACGAGCAGGGCGCGGGTGCCGTCGGGCTTGGGGATGTCGATCGCGATGCCGAGGTTCACGTGCGCGGGGGCGACGACGCTGGGCTTGCCGTCGACCTCGGCGTAGAAGACGTTCTGGCTCGGGAACTCCTTCAGCGCCTGGATCAGCGCCCAGCCGATGAGATGCGTGAAGGAGACCTTGCCGCCGCGGGTGCGGGACATGTGGTTGTTGATGACGATGCGGTTGTCGATCATCAGCTTCGCCGGGACGGTGCGCACGCTCGTCGCCGTGGGGACGGTGAGCGACTCGTCCATGTTCGCGGCGAGGGTCTTCGGCATGCCGCGCAGCGGCGTGACGACGTCCTCGTGCTGCTCGGCGCCGGGCTCCGCGGTGGCGCGATCCTGCGCCTGAGCGGGGATCGGGGCCTGGCGTGCCGGCTTCGTCGTGGTGCGCGCCACCGGCTGCTGGCCGATCACGGGGACCGGAGCGGTCACGGGATGCGTGTCCGGGGCGGTGGCGGGAGTAGCCGACGGCGTGGCCGCAGCGGAGGCGGCGGGAGTCGTCGCAGGCTCGGAGGGGCGGTAGTTCTCGAGGACCGGCCACCACTCCTTGTCGACGGAGTTGCGGTCGACTTTGAACTGTTCGTACAGCTCGTCGACGAGCCAGGAATTGGCCCCGAACTCTCCATCTCCAGAAGTCCCGACGCCGGTCACCTGGCTCGACACGCTCGATCGCCCTCTTTCATCGCTGAATCTGGTGGGATCCGTCCCCGGTGGTCTCCGGGTATGGCCACTCATCCGGGTGTCAAGCCTAACGTGTCACAGCCCCGGTGCGGGCCTGGATCGCAGGGCGCGGCGAGACCTTCCGCACGCGGGTCGCCCGGGGTCGCGACGGCGGGTTCGGAAGGACGCGGCGCCGAGGCGTTCCGGGCGGGGGAGGCATACCCTGTGTGCATGCAGTTCTCCGGCGAAGGACCCATGGTCGACCTCACCTACTCCGACGTGTTCCTGGTGCCGCGTCACTCGGACGTGACCAGCAGGCTCCAGGTCGATCTCGCGCCGCAGGACGGCACCCCGGCGACCATCCCGCTGGTGTCCTCGAACATGAACTCGGTCACCGGCCCGCGGCTCGCCGCGACCCTCGCCCGCCGCGGCGGGATCGGCGTGCTGCCGCAGGACATGCCGCTGCAGGAGCTGGACGAGGCGATCCGCTGGGTCAAGCGCCAGCCGGTGTCCTGGGACACCCCGCTCGTGCTCTCGCCGCGGGCAACCGTGGAGGATGCGCTCCGGCTGCTGCCGGCCAGCGGCGGTCACGGGATCGTGGTCGCCGACGCGCCGCGCGGCCCGGACGGCCTCCACGTCGACGCGATCCATGGAATACTGCCCGCCGTCCGCCTCGCGTCCGCGTTGCGGGACGCCCAGCTCGGCGACCTGGTCCGCGCCGACTCCCCTTCGCTCGACGCGGAGGACGTCGCCGACCCGCGTGCGGCGTTCGACGCGATCACCGCCGTCGAGGCCGAGATGGTGTGCGTGCTGCAGCACGGTCACCTGGTGGGCACGCAGACCGCGCGCGGTGCGCTGCGCTCCACGCTGTACCGGCCCGCGGTCGACGCCGCAGGGCGTCTGGCCGTGGCCGCCGCGGTCGGGATCAACGGTGACGTCGCAGCCAAGGCCACCGCCCTGGCGGCGGCCGGGGTGGACGTGCTGGTGGTCGACACCGCGCACGGTCATCAGGAGGGGATGCTGCGGGCGCTGCGCGCGGTCGTGGCTCTCGAGCTCGGCATTCCGATCGTGGCCGGAAACATCGTCACGGCCGATGGCGTGCGCGACCTCGTCGACGCCGGCGCATCGATCCTGAAGGTCGGGGTCGGGCCCGGCGCGATGTGCACCACCCGCATGATGACGGCGGTGGGGCGCCCGCAGTTCTCCGCCGTGCTGGAGACCGCGCAGGCCGCCGCCGAGCTCGGCGCGCACGTGTGGGCGGACGGGGGAGTGCGCTACCCGCGCGACGTCGCCCTCGCCCTCGCCGCGGGGGCCGCATCGGTGATGGTCGGCTCCTGGTTCGCCGGCACGATCGAGGCTCCGGGTGAGCTGCAGAGCGACGCGGAGGGGCGCATCTACAAGGAGTCGTGGGGCATGGCCTCGACCAAGGCGGTGCAGGCGCGCTTCGGCCGTCTCGATGCGTACGAGCGTGCTCGCAAGGAGCTGTTCGCCGAAGGCATCTCGTCCTCGAAGATCTACCTGGATCCGCTCCGTCCCGGTGTCGAGGATCTGCTCGACATGATCACCTCGGGCGTGCGCTCCTCGTTCACCTACGCGGGCGCATCCTCCGTGCCCGAGTTCCACGAGCGGGCGCTTGTCGGGCTGCAATCAGCGGCAGGCTACGAGGAGGGCAAGGCGCTGCCGGTCAGCTGGTGATCGCGCCGACGACCGTTCATCCGGTCGGCATCGCCCGCGCCGAGGGAAAGTGGAGCGAGGGACGATAGAATCGTTCGCACCATGGACGACCCTCCCTCGTGTAGTACATCGCCCCACTGCCCGCTCTCCGCTTCGTCGGGGGTGACACCGTGATGGATTACATCTGGTTGGGCGTGGGGCTTCTGCTCATCGTGGGGACGGGCCTGTTCGTCGCCAGCGAGTTCGCCCTGGTCAACCTCGACCGCGCCGATCTGGAGGCGCGACGGGATCGCGGCGAGAGCCGCCTGGGCATGACCATCGCGGCGCTGAAGATCACCTCGACGCACCTGTCCTCGGCGCAGCTCGGCATCACGCTGACCACTCTGCTGACCGGTTTCACGATGGAGCCGGCGCTGTCGAACCTGCTCCGTCCGCTGCTCAGCTCGTGGGGGATCCCCGAGCCCGTCACCGTGACGATCGCCGTGATCGTCGCAATGACCGTCGCCACGATGCTGTCGATGATCCTCGGCGAACTCGTGCCGAAGAACTTCGCGATGGCGCTGCCGGTCGCGACCGCCAAGGTCGTCATCCCGTTCCAGACCGTGTTCACGATGGTGTTCCGCCCCGTCGTCGCGCTGCTGAACGGCAGCGCTAACGGCGTGCTCCGTGCCATCGGCATCGAGCCCAAGGAGGAGCTCAGCGGTGCGCGCTCGGCGGAGGAGCTCAGCTCGCTGGTGCGCCGTTCCGCGAGCGCCGGTGTGCTCGAGGAGGACACCGCGACGCTGCTGGATCGCAGCCTCGGCTTCGCGCGGCTCACGGCGGGCGACGTGATGACCCCGCGCCCGAGCATGCACGCGATCTCTGCGGCGGATTCCGCCGATGGCGTGATCGGGCTGGCCCGGCGCACCGGCCACAGCCGTTTCCCGGTGTTCGACGAGGATCTCGACGACATCACCGGCGTGGTGCACCTGAAGGCGGCCGTGTCGGTGCCGCGCGACCGCCGCACCGAGGTGCCGGTGGGCGCGCTCTCCTCCGAGCCGCTGCGCGTGCCGGAGACCGTGCACCTGGATGCGCTCGTGGCCGAGCTGCGCGGCGGTGGCTACCAGCTCGCAATCGTCGTGGACGAGTACGGCGGCACCGCGGGGATCGTGACCCTCGAGGACCTCGTCGAGGAGATCGTCGGCGAGGTGTCCGACGAGCACGACCGCAGCAGGGCCGGCGTCGTGAAGAGCCGCGACGGGATCACCTTCCCCGCGGAGCTGCGCCCCGACGAACTGCGTGCGAGCACCGGCATCGAGGTGCCGGAGGGCGACGTGTACGACACGGTCGGCGGCTACGTGATGAGCGTGCTGGAGCGGCTGCCCAAGGCCGGCGACGAAGTGCCCGTGCCGGGCGGCACCCTGCACGTCGTGCGCATGCAGGGGCGAAGGGTGGATCGGATCCGCTTCATGCCCGAGGCCACGACCGAGGAGGGGGGCGAGCGATGAGCGACTGGGCCGGAATCGCATGGCTGTTCGTGCTGCTCGCCTTCAACGCGTTCTTCGTCGCGGCGGAGTTCGCGGTGATCTCCGCGCGCCGGTCGCAGATCGAGCCGCTCGCCGAACGCGGATCCCGTTCCGCGCGCACCGCGCTGTACGCGATGGAGCACGCCACGCTCATGCTGGCGACCTCGCAGCTCGGCATCACCGTGTGCTCGCTGCTGATCCTGAACGTGTCGGAGCCCGCGATGCACCACCTGCTCGCCGCGCCCCTGGGCGCACTCGGGCTGGCCGAGGGGGCGGTGGACGCCATCGCGTTCATCATCACCCTGGTCATCGTGTCGTTCCTGCACGTGGTGTTCGGCGAGATGGTGCCGAAGAACCTCGCGTTCTCGGTGCCGGACCGGGCGGTGCTGATCCTCGCGGCGCCGCTGGTGTGGATCTCCAAGGTGTTCTATCCGGTGATCCGCGCGCTGAACGCCACCGCCAATGGCGTCGTGCGGCTTTTCGGTGTGGAGCCGAAGGACGAAGCCGCATCGACGTTCACGCTCGACGAGGTCGCCACGATCGTGGATCAGTCCCGTCGTGAGGGCATGCTGACCGACTCCGCGGGCACCGTGAGCGCGGTCGTCGAGTTCACGGACAAGGACGCACGCGACGTCGCCGTGCCGCTCGTCGGCCTCGTCACGCTGCCGCTCGGCGCGACCCCGGACGATGTGGAGCGGGCCGTCGCCAAGCACGGCTTCTCGCGCTACGTCATGGTCGACACCGAAGGGGCACCGGTGGGCTACGTGCACCTGAAGGACGTGATCCGCTCGGCCGAAGGGCCGGATGCAGCGGTGCGCGCGGCTGCGCCGATCCCCGCGAAGCGCGTCCACCAGATGGTGCCGATGCAGGAGGACACCGATCTCGAGGATGCGCTCGCGATCATGCGGCGCGCGGGGCGACACCTCGCGCAGGTGCGCAACGCGGCGGGTGAGACGACGGCGATCCTGTTCCTGGAGGACATCATCGAGGAGCTCGTCGGCGAGGTGCGCGACATCACCCGTCGCGGCTTCGGGCGCTGAGTCTCGCCCCAAGGGGGCGTTGAGCGAGCGATGCGCTCGACGACCCCTTACTGCTCAGTGCCAGCGGGCGCGCAGATACTGGTCGGGCCAGGCGACCTCTTCGCCGAGTTCGTGCGCGGCGCGCAGCCCGAAGTGCGGATCGCGCAGCCACTCCCGTCCGGCGAAGATCGCGTCCGCCGCACCCTCGGCGAGCACGGACTCGGCTTGGGCGCCGCTCGTCAGCAGCCCTACGGCGGAGGAGGGGATCCTGCCGCCCTGGCGCACGGCCGCGGCGAGCGGCACCTGGTAACCCGGGTGGACTTCGATGCGCTGGTGGGCGACGAGCCCGCCGCTGGAGACGTCGATGAGATCCGCGCCGTGCTCGACCGCCCATTCCGCCACTACGGCGGCCTCGTCCGGCGTGAAGCCGCCCGGGGCGTGGTCGGTGGCGGAGATCCGCATGAACACCGGTACATCGTCGCCCGCGACCCGGCGCACCGCGTCGGTGACCTCGAGCAGGAGCCGGGCGCGGTTCTCGAGCGAGCCGCCGTACGCGTCGTCGCGGTGGTTGCTGAGCGGCGAGAGGAACTGGTGCAGCAGGTATCCATGCGCGCCGTGGATCTCCAGCACGTCGAAGCCCGCGTCGAGGGCGCGGCGTGCAGCCACCGCGAACGCGTCGACGACGCCGGCAATGCCCGACGCGTCGAGGGCCTCGGGCGCGTCGAAGCCTTCGAACGCGATCGCCGAGGGTGCGACCGTGGTCCAGCCGCCCTGGGCTGCGGGGACGGATCCGCGCTCCTCGGCCCACGGCCACCAGGTCGAGGCCTTGCGGCCGGCATGTGCGAGCTGCACCCCGATCCGGGCGCCGCGCGCGTGCACCGCGTCGACGATCGACGCCCAGGCGTCGCGCTGCGCGTCGTTCCACAGACCGGTGTCGCGCGGGCTGATCCGGCCCTCCGGCACGACAGCGGTGGCTTCGGCCACGATGAGGCCCGCACCGCCGGAGGCGAACTGCGCGAGATGGGCGTGGTGCCATTCCTGCGGCACGCCGTCGACGGCGCTGTACATGCACATGGGCGAGACCCACAGGCGGTTGCTCAAGGTGACGGATCGGATGGTCAGCGGGGAGAACAGGTGGCTCACGGTCCGACGCTACCGGTCGCCGGACAGGTCGGGGGGCGGATCCGCGGATCCGCATCATCCGGATCCCTCGGCGGCGCGCACAGCCGCGGCCCAGTACCGTTGACGCATGCCTTTCTTCGCCGGTCCGGTGCGCCCGTGGTCGGACGACCGCACCCGCGCACTGCTGCGCGCGCCGAGCGCCGACTCCGACAAGCGCAGTCGCGGCGTCGTCGCGCTGCGCACCGGATCCGACGCGTACCCGGGCGCGGCCGTGCTCGGCGTGGAGGGCGCGTGGCGCGCCGGCTGCGGCTACGTGCGCTACGTCGGCCCGCGGCGGGCCGCGGACCTCGTGCTCGCGCGACGCCCCGAGACCGTCGCGACCGAGCCCGGCTCCGCCGCCATCCGGGCCGAGGCCTGGGTCATCGGCTCCGGCACCGATGCCGCGACCCGCTCGGAGTCGGAGACGACCGCGCTGCGTGCGCTGCTGGACGGTGCGGCCCCCGTCGTCGTCGACGCGGGAGCGCTGGATCTGCTTCCTGCAGCGAACGCCCCGGTGATCGCCACGCCGCACGCGGAGGAGTTCGTGCGGCTGCGGGCGCAGCTGGGACTCGGCGAGCTCGTCCCTGATGCCCTGCGGGATCCGTCAGCGCGCGCGAACGCGGTGAACGAGACCGCCGAGGCGCTCGGCGGCGCGGTGCTGCTCAAGGGCGCGACCACGTTGATCGCCGACGCCACCGGCGTGTTCGCCGTCGATGCGGGGACGCCGTGGCTGGCCACGGCCGGCACCGGCGACGTGCTGGCCGGCGTGATCGGCGCGCTCGTCGCTGCCGACCGTGCGGCGGGCGGGACCACGGCGCTCGCCGAGCTGGCTGCCGCTGCGGCGTGGCTGCACGGGCTTGCCGGGCGGATCGCATCGGGCACCGCATCGGGCGGCCCCGGGCGCCCGATCGTCGCACTCCAGGTGGCGGAAGGGCTGCCGGCGGCCATCGCGCTGGTCCGCAACGGCGACGAGCGGGGGCGCGTCGACGACGAACACGACGAAGAGACCCAGGAGGACCGCTCGTGACCGGTGCCGAGCCGACGGACGCGATCCGCGCCGAACCGAGCCGTCGCGACGATTCGCCGAAGGCGTCCGCAGTGCGTCGCGCGCGCCTGCCGCTCGCCGTGCTGTGGCTGGCATTCGTCATCGCGCATCTGTACGTCTCGATGATCGGGTGGCGGATGCCCGCGCTGCCGATGGGCGACACCGTCTTCGTGTACGAGCCGTGGGCGCGCAACGCTCTCGGCGGCGGCGCGATCGTCGGCATCACGGAGAGCTGGGTCTACCCTCAGCTCGCCCTCGTGCCCATGCTCATCGCTCAAGGGCTGTCGCAGCTCATCCATCCGCTGTTCCCCGGGTCCTACGCCGTCGGATCCGCGAGCTACGTCGTCGCCTGGTCGATCCTGGTGACCGCGCTCGACGCCGTCGGATTCGCATTCCTGCTGCGCGGCACCCGGGCGCGCCGCAGCCGGATCCGCCGCGGCGCCGCCCTGCTCTGGATGGTCGCGCTCGTCCTGCTCGGCCCCATCGCGATGTTCCGGATCGACGCGATCACCGTGCCGCTCGCGATCATCGGCGGTCTGTGGCTGTTCTCCCGCCCCGCGGTCGCGAGCGCTCTGTTCACGATCGGAGCCTGGATCAAGATCTGGCCCGGCGCCCTGTTCGTCGCGGCTCTTGCACTGCTGCGCGGCCGGATCCGCATGCTCGTCTCGGCGGCGATCGTCACGTTCGTGGTCGTGCTCGGGCTCGTGCTGCTGGGCGGATCCAGGAACCTCCTCGGCTTCCTCAGCCAGATGAGCGGCCGCGGGCTGCAGATCGAGGCGGTCGGCGCGACGCCGCTGCTGTGGCTCACCCAGGTCGGGGTCACTCGCATCCAGTACGACCGCCAGATCCTCACGTTCCAGCTCGCAGGTCCCGGCGTCGACGTCGTCGCTGCGGTGCTCACCCCGCTCATGGTGGTGGGCGTGGTCGCCGTGGCGGCCCTCGCGCTGTGGAGGCTGCGCGCCGGCGCCTCGGCGCGGCGTCTGCTGCCGGCGACCATGCTCGCCCTGGTCGCGATCCTGATCGCGTGCAACAAGGTCGGTTCGCCGCAGTTCCAGGTGTGGATGCTCGCGCCGCTCGTGCTGTGGTGCCTCCTCGACGGTCCTCGTGTGCGGATCCCGGCGATCCTCGTGCTCGTCGACTACGCGCTCACCCAGGCGGTCTACCCTGTCGTGTACGACCAGCTGCTGGCGGCGCAGGCCTTGCCCATCGCTCTGCTCAGCGCCCGCAACATCCTCGTCGTCGTCATCTGCGTGATCGCGATCCGCGCGATCGTGCGCACCCCGGTGCGCCGCAGAGCGCTCCTCGTCGCCGAACTCCCCGAAACCCGGAGGTCCTGATGCTCGTCGCCTTCTCCGTCGCCCCGTCCGGTTCGCCGCAGGGCGGATCCGCCTCTGATCGCCCCGAGAGCGCAGACGCCTCGGTGCACGACGCGGTCGCCGCCGCGGTGGCCGTGGTCCGCGCCTCCGGGCTCGCGCACCGCACCACGAGCATGTTCACCGAGATCGAAGGCCCCGACTGGGACACCGTCATGGACGTCGTCAAGCGCGCCACCGAGGCCGTCATGCCGTTCGGATCCCGGGTCTCCCTCGTGCTCAAGGCCGACATCCGCCCCGGCTACACCGGTGAGATCGACGGCAAGATCGCGCGTCTCGAGCAGGCCATCGAGGAGTCCGGCAGCCTCTAAGCTGGACGGATGAAACCCTCGAGCCTCTCGAGGGGTGCGGCGAAGCGGGCGCTCCTCTCCCTCGCCATCGGCAGCTTCGGCATCGGCATGACCGAGTTCGTCGCGATGGGTCTGCTGCCCAACATCGCGCAGGACCTGCTGCCCGAGCTCTGGGCGCAGAACCCGGATGAGGCCATCGGCCGTGCCGGCATCCTGGTGTCGCTCTACGCGCTGGGCGTCGTGCTCGGCGCGCCCACCATCGCCGGCCTCGTCGCGCGCTTCCCCCGCCACAAGGTCATGATCGGCCTTGCGATCGCGCTGACTCTCGGCAACGGCCTGGCCGTCGTGCTGCCGACGTTCGAGACCGTCGGCCTCGCCCGCTTCATCGCGGGCCTCCCGCATGGCGCCTATTTCGGGATCGGCGCGCTCGTCGCCTCCGATGTGCTCGGCCCGGGCAAGCGCGCCAAGGGCGTGGCCTTCATCCTGACCGGTCTCACCATCGCGAACGTGGTCGGCGTGCCCGCGGGAACCTACCTAGGGCAGCACGTCGGATGGCGCAGCGCGTTCCTCGTCGTCACGATCGTGTTCGCGCTCGCCACGGTCTGCATCGTCCTCTTCGTGCCGGAGCACGAGGGTGATCCCGGACGCACCTTCCGTGCCGAGTTGCGCGTGTTCCGCCGCCCCCAGGTCTGGTTCGCACTTGCGACTGGCGCCATCGGCTTCGGCGGGTTCTTCGCGGTCTACAGCTACATCGCTCCCGTCGTCACGGAGCGGGCGGGCGCGCCGGAATGGATGGTGCCGGTCACGCTGGTCGTGTTCGGGCTCGGCATGACCATCGGCAACCTGCTCGGCGGCGTCTTCGGCGACCGCAACCTCAGGCTTACCCTGCTGGTGGGGCTCGGCGCGATGGCCGTGGTGCTCGTGCTGCTCGCGATCCTGTCGTTCTCGATCTGGCTGCTCGTGCCGTTCTCGTTCGTGATGGCGCTGCTCTCGTCGATCCTGAGCCCGGCGATCCAGACCCGCCTCATGGAGGTCGCGGGCGACAACCAGTCCATCGCCGCGGCGCTGAACCACTCTGCACTGAACATCGGCAACAGCCTGGGCGCGTTCCTCGGCGGACTCGTGATCGCGTGGGGCTGGGGCTTCGCCGCTCCGTCCTGGGTGGGGGCCGGCCTCGCCGTCGTCGGCCTCGGAATCGCGATCGCGTCCTACGCCGTGCAGCGCCGTTTCCACACCGAGACCGGATCGGTGCGCGCGCGCGACCTGGCCTGAACAAGCCCCGATCGCCGAGCCGCCAGGGGAGCGAACCCCGGCGCGTCCTAGCATGGGCGGATGAGCTCCGCCCCTGATCGTGATGCGGCCGTCGAGGACCTGCCCGTCGCAGGCACCGCGGTGATCCTCCGTGACGCAGCGGAGGGCATGGAGGTGCTGATGCTGCGCCGCCCCGACCGCGGTTCGTTCCCGGGCGCGTGGGTGTTCCCCGGCGGCATGATCGAGCCGGGTGATCGGATCCCGGGAGCCGACGAGCTCGAGGACGCCTGCCGCGCCGCCGTGCGCGAGACGGCTGAGGAGGTGGGCCTGGAGCTCGAACGGCTGGTGCCACTGTCCTGCTGGGTGCCGCCGGCCGGGATCCCGAAACGTGTGCGGACCTGGTTCTTCCTCGCGGCGGATCCGGGCGGCGTGATCCGTCCGGCTGTGCACGAGGTGGTAACGACGCGGTGGCTGGCACCGGAGGCCGCGCTCGCCGCGCGGGACGCCGGAGAGATCGCGCTGATGCCGCCGACCTGGCGCACCCTGGACGCGCTGTGCGGTGCGACCGGCGTGGAGGAGGCTCTGACCCGCATTCAGGATCCGGCCGTCTTCCGCACCCGGATGCAGGCGACCGCGGCAGGCACCCTCTTCTTCTGGGACGGCGACGAGCTCGCCGGTGCGGCGACGGGCGCCAGGGAGCGCCTGGTCGCAGAGGATCCGGTCTGGCGGTTCGAGCGCCTCTGATCGATGGCGGCGCCCGTCGACGACGCGCCCCGTCGCGGGCGCGGGGCCCGGGCTCCCGGAATTGCGGACGGACCGTCGCATCACGGCAGGGCCGACCGAGCCACGGCGTCAGGAGCCGAGCAGCCGTTCCAGGTGCCGGCCGACGCCTTCGGTCTCGATGAGGAAGCCGTCGTGGCCGAAGTCGCTCGCGAGGACGATCGCCTCGTTGCCGTCCAGCGTGTGCGGGATGCCCCGGGCGATGCGGTGCTGACCGTCGACCGGGAACAGCCGGTCGGTGTCGATGCCGAGCACGAGCGTCCTCGCCGTCACCCGCTTGAGGGCATCCTCGACGCCCCCGCGGTCGCGCCCGGTGTCGTGCGAGTTCATCGCCTCCACGAGCGTGAGGTAGCTGTTCGCGTCGAAGCGCCGGGTGAACTTGTTGCCGTGGAAGTCGAGGTAGCTCTCCACGGCGTAGCGACCGCCCTGGCCGAGCGGCGACACGTCGGACTGCCAGGAGCGCTGGAACCGCTGGTTCAGCTCGATCGGGCTCCGGTAGTTCAACAGCGCCATCCGCCGCGCCAGGGCGAGGCCGCGGTGCGGACCCTCGCCGACGGGCGCGTCGTAGTACTCGCCGCCCGCGAAACGCGGATCCATCCGCACCGTCTCCAGCTGCACGAAGTTCAGCGCGAGCTGGTCGGCGGTGGTCACCGGGGGAGAGGACAGGATCGCGAGGCGCTCGACTCGGTCGGGCTGGCCGACCGCCCACTCCAGGGCGTGCATGCCGCCCATGGATCCGCCGATCACCGCGCCCCAGCGCTCGATGCCGAGCACGTCCGCGAGCAGCACCTGGGCGGCGACCTGGTCGCGGATCGTGAGGTAGGGGAAGCGTGAGGCCCATTCGTAGCCGTCGGGGGCGATGCTCGCCGGCCCGGTGGAGCCCTGGCACCCGCCGAGCATGTTCGGGGCGATCACGAACCACTCGTCGGTGTCGATGGCGCAGCCCGGGCCGACGATCTCGCCCCACCAGCCGCTCGTCGCGTGTCCGCGGCCCGCCTCGCCGACGACGTGGCTGTCTCCGGTGAGCGCGTGCAGGATGAGGATCGCGTTGTCGCGCGCCTCGTTCAGCGTGCCCCAGGACTCGTACGCGATGCGGATCAGCGGAAGCTCCGCGCCTCCCTCGGTGCGGAACGGCCCGAAGGCCTCGAACCGGCGATCGCCCGCCGGATCGCCGTCGCGCCAGGCGCCGGTGGACGGCGGGCGGGCGCGCAGCAGGCGGGCGTCCGCCTCCGACACGCGTGCCGAGGGCACCGTGTCCTCCGAGGTCGTCTGCCAGTCCATGGATCCATTCTCCCGGGTGCGGCCGGGTGGGTGCGGAAGGTTACGGATCCGGGGCGAGGAGGGGCGGGGTGGCGCCCCCTCTGCGCCCCTCTGCGCGTCGGCGCCTCCTTTGCGCATCCGCGCCCCCTCTGAGCATCCGCGCCCCCTTGCAGCGGCGCCCATCCGCGGGGGCGTGGATGCCACGAGGGGGCGCCGACGGTGTGTCTCACGCGGGGGGACGGACGCCGAAGGCGTTCAAGCGGGCCGAGAGCGTGTCGGGCGTGCGGATGTGGCGGTCCTCCCAGCGGGCGAATCGCCATCCAGTGACACCGCGGACGTCGTCCTCGCGGCGTTTCTCCGCAATGACCGCATCCTCGGCGGTGCGGGCGCCACGGACCTCCGGATCCATGTACTTGCCCTGACCGTCGAACTCTCCGAACACCCTGTTGCGCGGGAATCCGAAATCGAGCCAGTAGTCGTCCCCCTCCGCCCCGGTGACGTGCACCTGGAGATCAAGGCCGGAGAAGCCGATGCGGTGCAGTTGCAGGCGGCTCACGCTTTCTCCCGGCAGCTGTGCGCGGCCGTCCGCGAAGTCGAGGATCCTGCGTGCCTGGCGGACGCCGCGGGCGTGGACAGCGGCAGCGCGATGAGACATCCGTTCATGCCACGCGACGGCACGAGCCGCATCGTATCGATGCCCTTCCACGGCGACGCGCCGCAGCGCAGCGTCGGCTGCGGAGAGACTCGCGTCGGCTGTCGCCGTGCAGGCCAGGGCAAGCACGGTGCGCTCGACAGAGGTGCATCTGATCCCCCCGATCTCGACGATGTCGGAATCGTCGATCGCGACGTAGTGCTGTGCGATGCCGGATCGGGTGCGACCGTGCCGGTTCCCGAGGATGACGGTGTGCACGTTCTTCGGCGCGAGGCGGTACACCGGCAGTCCATGCACGACAGCGGCCGATGGACCCCAGAACACGGGACCCGGCGGGTCCGCGTTGAGGTGGGCGGCGATCACGGCGACGAGGTGCTTGCCTTCGTCCCAGAGGCCGTCATACCCGACGGCGTCGATGTAGCGGTCGCGCCGCACTCGGAGCACCAGACCGGTGCGGACCAGCTCACGGATTTCGCGATCGGTGCGCCCGGAGCTCAGGAGATCCGCACGGGTCTGCAGAAGGTCGTGCGCCTGCGCCAGGCCGATGGAGGTCTTCATCGTCCCAGCGTGACCGGCGTCGCACACCGGTGGGATGTGCTGCACGCATCCGGTGGCAAGACCGCATCGCCCGGGGAATGTGTGGACCGGATGCGGCTGCGTCATCCGAGGCTGTATCGGCCGCGATTCGCGGGGCGCCGTTCGCATCGGCGCCCCCGTGCAGTATCCGCACCCCCACGCAGTGGGGGCGTGGATGCCCACGGGGGCGTGGATGCCCAGCGGGGGGCGTGGACACCCGGGAGGGGGCGTGGATGCCCAGCGGGGGCGTGGACACCCGGAGGGGGCGTGGACGCCCAGCGCCGCGGGTGAGAGGGGGCACCGACGTACAAGACGATGGGATGCACAGGGCCCCGGGAACACGGGAGCGCCCCGGATCCGAAGATCCGGGGCGCTCCCGTCTCTGAGGAGGAGTCGTCAGGCGCGTGCGGCCTCGGAGACCTTGCGCGCCGCGGCCAGGGCCTGGTCCAGGTCCGCCTTGAGGTCCTCGATGTTCTCCAGGCCGACCGACAGGCGCACGAGTCCCGGGGTCACGCCCGTGGTGAGCTGCTGCTCGGGGGTGAGCTGGGCGTGCGTGGTGGAGGCCGGGTGGATCACCAGCGACCGGACGTCGCCGATGTTGGCGAGGTGGCTGAACAGGGTGAGGCTGTTCACGAACTCGCGGCCGGCGTCCACGCCGCCCTTCAGCTCGAACGAGAGGACCGCGCCGACGCCCTTCGGGGCGTAGGTGTTCGCGGCGGCGTACCACGGCGACGTGGGCAGCCCCGAGTAGTTCACGCTGGCGACGTCGTCGCGGCCGTCCAGCCACTCGGCGATCTCCTGGGCGTTCTGCACGTGGCGCTCGATGCGCAGCGACAGCGTCTCGATGCCCTGGATGAGGTTCCAGGCGCTCTGCGGCGCGATCGCGGATCCGAGGTCGCGGAGCAGCTGCACGCGGGCCTTGATGATGTAGGCGAGGCCATCGCCGACGGCCGCCGTGTAGCTGGCGCCGTGGTACGACGGGTCCGGCTCGGTGAGACCCGGGAACTTCTCCACGTTCTGCGACCAGGCGAAGGAGCCGCCGTCGATGATCGCGCCGCCGATCGTCGTGCCGTGGCCGCCGAGGAACTTGGTGACCGAGTGCACGACGATGTCGGCGCCGTGCTCGAACGGGCGGATCAGGTACGGGGTTGCGATCGTGTTGTCGACGATGAGCGGCACGCCCGCCTCGTGCGCGGCGCCGGCGACGCCCTTGATGTCGAGGACGTTGATCTGCGGGTTGCCGATGGTCTCCGCGAAGAACAGCTTGGTGTTGGGACGGACCGCGCGGCGCCACTCTTCGATGTCGTCCTGGTTCTCGACGAACGTGACCTCGATGCCGAGCTTGGCGAGCGTGTACTTGAAGAGGTTGTAGGTGCCGCCGTAGATCGAGGAACTCGAGACGAAGTGGTCACCGGCCTGGGCGATGTTGAGGATCGCGAAGGTCGAGGCGGCCTGACCCGACGCGAGCACGAGGGCGCCGGTGCCGCCCTCGAGAGCGGCGAGGCGCTGCTCGAGCACATCCTGCGTCGGGTTCTGGATGCGGGTGTAGATGTTGCCGAACTCGGCCAGTGCGAACAGGTTCGCCGCGTGGTCCGCGTTGTCGAACACGTACGACGTGGTCTGGTAGATCGGCGTGGCGCGGGCCTTGGTGACGGGATCCGGGGCAGCGCCGGAGTGGATCTGCTTGGTCTCGAAGCGCCAGTTCTCTGCAGCGGTCATGAGTGTCTCCTTCAGGATCAGCGACACCGAACCGCGTCGCAGGGCAGTGGGCCGTGGCTTCGACGGGCGCGAGAACCGGTGGCGTTGTATCGAGAGTACGAACCCGCGGCCGCTGTCAACAAGGCCGCGGAAATGTGACGTAACAGGGATCGGCCGCATGATTCCGCGGATCCGGAGGTCGCATCGACGATGGGCTGTCGTCGATGCGCGCGCGTGGATCCCGTAGCGTTGACGCATGGCGAACAGCGCGATGAACGACAGTCCCCACAACAGCAGACGTGCGGTGGTGACGGGGGCGAGCACCGGGATCGGCGAAGCGACGGTGCGGGCGCTGCGGGCGAGTGGCTGGGACGTCGTCGGCGTCGCGCGCCGCGAGGACCGCCTGCAGGCGCTCGCCGCGGAGACCGGATCGACGGCGTACGCCGCCGACCTCACCGACGCGGAACAGATCGCGGGTCTCGCGGAGCACCTGGCGCAGACCGGACCGCTGCACGCGGTCGTGCACGTCGCGGGTGGCGCCCGCGGCACGGAGCGGGTCGAGGACGGATCCGCGGAGAAGTGGCGGTGGATGTTCGAGGCGAACGTGCTCGCGGTGCAGCAACTCACCGCGGCCCTGCTGCCGCAACTGCGTGCCGCCGCGTCGCACGGCGGTCACGCCGACCTGCTGTTCCTCACCTCGACCGCGGCCCGCCAGTCGTATCCGGGCGGATCCGGATACAACGCGGCGAAGGCGGCGGAGTCGATGATCCCGCAGGTGCTGCGCCAGGAGCTCAACGGCGAGCCGATCCGGGTCACCGAGATCGCACCGGGTCTCGTGCACACCGAGGAGTTCGCCCTGCGCCGCCTCGGCGGCGATGAGGTCGCCGCGGAGGCCGTCTATTCGGGCGTCGAGGCGCCGCTGGTCGCTGCGGATGTGGCCGACCTGATCGCCTACGCCTTGAACGCGCCGGGGCACGTGAACCTCGACCTCGTCGTGATCCGCCCGGTGGCCCAGGCCGCGGCGCACCTGCTCGCGCGCGGGCCGCTGCGCCCGCGCGGGGAGGACTGACCATGGGCGTGCACCTGATCGGCGGCGGCTTCGGCCGCGCCGCCTTCGCGCCGTTCACCGCCGAGGTGCAGGCCGTCGCGGCCGCGAAGGGGGTCGACGTGCCGCGCGTGGCCGTCGTCACCGTGCGCGAGGACGCTCATCCGGGTCACGCCGGTGATCTCGTCGAAGCGCTCACCGGCGACGGCGCGATCGCTCTCGACACCCGCGTGACGACCGTCGGACTGACGGATCTGGTGGATCCGGGTGTCTTCGACGATGTCGACGCGATCGTGATCGGGGGCGGGCTGACCCCGGCCTACCACGCGGCCCTCGAAGCCGGATATGACGTGATCCGCACCGCGGTGCAGGGCGGCACACCGTATCTCGGCTTTTCGGCCGGTGCCATGATCGCCGCCGAGCGCGCGATCCTCGGCGGCTGGCGGATCGGAGAGGTCGCGATCGCCCCGGAGGAGACCGCCGAGGATCTCGACGAGATCACCGTCGTGCCTGGGATCGGCCTGGTCGACGTGTCGATCGACGTGCACGTCGCGCAGTGGGGCACGCTCAGTCGCCTCATCGCCGCCACCGAGGCCGGCGCCGTCGACGGCGGGCTGGGGATCGACGAGAGCACCGTGCTCATCGCCGACGCGGAGGGCCTGCGGATCGCGGGGGAGGGCAGCGTCTGGCGGGTGTTCCCCGGAACCGAGGGCGTGACCGTCTCGAGCGATCGGGCGGCGCTCTGATGCCCAGGACGCTCGCCGATCTCGCCGCGGACGGCCAGCTCGATGCCGGCTGGGCCGAGGCCCTGGCACCTGTCGCCCCGCTCGTCGCCGAGCTCGGAGACCGGCTGCGCGCTGAGACGGCCGCCGGACGTGGCTATCTCCCGGCCGGGCAGAACGTGCTGCGCGCGTTCGCCCGCCCGCTGGCCGATGTCAAGGTGCTGATCGTGGGTCAGGATCCGTATCCCACCCCCGGGCATCCGATCGGCCTGTCCTTCGCCGTGGACAAGGCGGTGCGCCCGTTGCCGCGCAGCCTCGGCAACATCTACCGCGAGCTGGAGACCGACCTCGGAATCGCGCCGGCCGTGCACGGCGATCTCTCGGCGTGGAGCGATCAGGGCGTCATGCTGCTGAACAGGGTGCTCACGGTGCGCCCCGGCACACCCGCCTCGCACCGCGGCTGGGGCTGGGAGAAGGTCACCGAGCTCGCGATCCGCAGCCTCGTCGCCCGCGACGCCCCGCTCGTTGCGGTGCTCTGGGGCCGCGATGCCGAAGGGCTGCGCCCCCTGCTGGGTTCGACCCCGGTCATCGCCTCCGCGCACCCGTCGCCGCTGTCCGCGAGCCGCGGGTTCTTCGGATCCCGGCCGTTCTCGCGGGTCAACACCTTGCTCGAGGAGCAGGGCGCGGACCCCGTCGACTGGAGGATCGCATGAGCGACACCCCGGCCGCGCCGCAGGCCCGCACGGATGCGTCGAGCGCGCCCGCGCGGATCCGGCCGGTGCAGGATTCGAATCTCCCCGCGATCAGGGATATCTACAACCACTACGTGCGCACGAGCACCGTCACCTTCGACGAGGAGGAGACGGATCTGGCGGTCTGGGAGCACAAGCGCGAGCTCCTCGCGGAGACGGGGCTGCCGTTCCTCGTCGCGGCGGACGCCGACGGCGGGGTGCTCGGCTTCGCATACGCCCAGCACTGGCGCGCGAAATCCGCCTATCGGTTCAGCGCCGAGAACACGATCTACCTGAGCCCGGACGCTGCAGGACGCGGATTGGGCAAGGCGCTGCTGGAGGCTCTGCTGGACGCGTCAGCCCGGGCCGGGCTGCACGAGCTCATCGCCGTGATCGAGCCCACGGCGGCCGGGGCGTCGATCGCGCTGCACCGTCGCTACGGGTTCGTGGATGCCGGGCACCTGAAGGGCGTCGGCGTGAAGTTCGGCCGCACCCTGGACGTGCTGTTCCTGCAGAAGTCGCTCTAGGGCCGCAGGTCAGCTCAGCAGTTCGCCCTCGCGCATGCGCTCCCACAGCGCGAGTCGCGTGTGCGCGGGCTCGCCGATCCTTTCGAGCACAAGGTTGAGCAGCTGCTCGTTCAGCATGAACGCCGCCGAGTCGCTCTGGAACGCGTGATCGGTCGAGCTCGCGACGTCGAGCACGACGTCGGCGCGGGGCGCGATCGGGCATTCCAGACCATCGGTGACGAGCAGCAGCGCGACCCCGCGGCGCTTCGCCGCCGCGGCGAGGTCGGCCGCGCTGCGCTGGTAGCGGTGGAAGTCGAACAGCACCAGCACATCGCGCGGGGTCATGTCGACGACGGCACCGAGGTCATGTCCCGAGGGGTCGTTGAACATGCGCACCCCCGCGCGCAGCTCCTGCAGGTGCGTGCCGAGGTGGAACGCCGCGAGATAGGTGAAGCGGCCCCCGGTGAGGAGGATGCGCCGACCGGGATCCGCGAGCAGGTCGACGGCGGCGGCGTACGAGGCATCGGGGATCCGAGCGAACGACTCGAGGGTGCGCTCGGCCTGCACGGTCGCATCGCGCACCACGACCTCGCGCGGCGTGCCGGCCTCTGCCGGGGCGCTCAGCCGCACGAGCGGACCGGAGGAGCGTCGGGTCAGCTCGTCGCGCAGCGCACGCTGGAACTCCGTGAACCCGCCGAAACCCAGGCTCTGCGCGAAGCGCAGCACGGTGGGAGGGCTCACTCCGGCACGCTCCGCCAGGTCGGCCAGAGTGGACAGGCCTGCACTCGGGTAGTCGGCGAGCAGCACGCGGCCGACCTGGCGCCCGGCACGGCTGAGCTCGGGCAACGATGCGGCGACCAGGTCGGAGAGGGTGTCGTCGTCGGCCATAGGGCTCAGTCTGTCACGCGGGGCTCGCGTGCCGGGCGTCGAGGGACTCCGTGCGCATCGTTCCGTCGCCCAGCTGCACTGTCGTGACCGATTCGGCGGGCAGGGGCGTCCAGCCGGTTCCGGCCACGCCGGTCGAACTGATCAGCACGGCGCCGTCAGCGGAGCGCTTCCATCGCAACGCGAAGTAGTCCTCGTTGTGCTCGTCGGGCAGGCCCCCGAGCTGGGCGATCTCGTCGAGGTCGTCGTCGGGCAGCACGCTGCGGGCGCTCGCGTGGACCACGACGAGCCGCTCGCGGTCGAGCAGGATCGCGTTGAGGCTGGACAGGGGGAACGCCTCGCGCAAACGTCGCACCACCTGCAAGGTGGCGCCGGGCAGATCGAGGCCGGCATCGAGCTGTTCCTGGATGAGCACGAAGTACATCTCGCTGTCGGTGTCGCCGGTCATGCGGGCGAGGGACTCCGTCGAGAGCATCGCGCGGGCCCGGTCGATCGGCTTGAGGGATCCGTTGTGCTCGAAGGAGACGTCGCCGAGCCGGAACGGGTGGGCGTTGCACAGCTCGACGGGCAGGCCGAGGGTCGCCCAGCGCAGGTGCATCATCGCGGCGTGGCCGGCCGTGCCGATCGTGCGCCGGAAATCGGGGTCGGCGGCGGCGGACAGAGGCGACTTGCGGACGACGGGTGCGTCGCCGAGGTGCTCCACACCGGCCCAGCCCCAGCCGTCTCCGTGCAGCCGCGCCAGAGAGAGGAAGCTCTCGATGCCGTCCTCGCCGAGCTCGCGGTCGGCGGTGGACGTGCCGGGCGACACGTACGCGAACAGGCGACACATGGGAGACCTCCGCTCCGGGCGGTCGCCCTCATCGCTGCGACCGCGTCGTTCCGAGTGATTCTGGTTCAAACGTAACAGAATCTGTAAAGTGTGCAACACTGTAACAGGCATGACATCAGCTCGTAACAGGCTGCTGCCACGATGCCTCACAACGAAGTGAACCCCGAAGAAGGGATGTCCCCGTGACCGACGGCGACCCGAACGACCGAGATCCGGCAGCCGCCGCGCTCGAAGACAGCGCGCTCGATGACACGGTCCGCGCCCTCCGCGACCATGGTGTCGAGCTGCTCGTCGGCACGGCCCTCGACTTCGCGGGCGTGACCCGCAGCAAGGCCGTCCCGCTGCGCCGGCTGCCGAGCTTCGTGAACTCCGGGATGGGGGCCTCGCCCTCCTGGGTGGTGTTCTGCGCCGACAACGGCATCGCGTTCACCGGCGACATCGGCGTCTCCGGCGACCTGCGTCTGCGCCTCGACGCCGCCGCCGTCCGTCCGATCGGTGACGGGATGGCGTGGGGTCCCACCTGCTATCACGAGCAGAGCGGCGCGCGATCCGCGCTGTGCGCCCGCGGCCGCCTCATCGACCAGGAGCAGCGGGTCGCCGCCGCAGGACTGACTGCGCTCATGGGCGCCGAGCTCGAGTTCACCCTCGTGAACGTCGACGGCTCGCAGCTCGAGGACGGATCCTGGGCCGCGTACGGGATGCGTTCGGTCGTGGCCCGCCGCGCCTTCCTCACCGACCTCACCCGCACGCTCGAGGACGCGAACGTGGGCACCGAGCAGATCCACGCCGAGTACGGCACCGACCAGTTCGAGGTCTCCCTCGCGCCGCTGCCGCCCGTGCAGATGGCCGACACCGCTGTGCTCACCCGGATCCTGATCGGCCTCGTCGCCGCCCGGCACGGACTTGCGCCGTCGTTCTCGCCGCTCACGTTCGTCGGCGGATCCGGCAACGGCATGCACCTGCACCTCTCGCTCGCCCGCGATGGGCGGAACCTGTTCGGCACCGGCGACGGCCCGCACGGCATCTCCGATGAGGGCGGCAGCGCGATCGGCGGCGTGCTCGACGGGCTGTCCGAGCTGCTCGCGGTCTACGCCGGATCCGTCGTCTCGTCGCTGCGACTCAAGCCCGGATCCTGGTCGGGAGCTGCGGTGTGCTGGGGCCTGGAGAACCGCGAGGCCGCACTGCGGTTCCTCGCCGGCACTCCGGGCAACCCGCACGGCGCGAAC
The DNA here is from genome assembly GCF_052115565.1 of Microbacterium sp. 2MCAF23. NCBI lineage: Bacteria > Bacillati > Actinomycetota > Actinomycetes > Micrococcales > Microbacteriaceae > Microbacterium > Microbacterium sp. 2MCAF23. The sequence continues at coordinate 191,486 of NZ_JBFRGY010000006.1, forward strand.
ATCGAGCTCAAGATCGTCGACCCGAGCGCGAATCTCTACCTCGCTGCCGCGGCCTTCCTCGGATCCGCCCTGGGCGGCATCGAGCGCGAGCTGCCGCTGCCCGAGGAGGTCGTCGGCAACCCCGCCGAGACGCCCGAGTCCGCTCGGCTCCGGCTCGACGCCGAGCCGTCTGCCGCACTCGACCGGCTCGCTTCCTCCGCGCTCGCCGAGGAGCTCTTCGGCCCCGGCATCGTCGAGGGCGCGGTCGCCGTGCGGCGGCACGAGCTCTCCGCTTACGCCGACGCCTCGCCCGAGGAGATCACGGCGGCCTTCCGCCTCGCCTGGAGCTGAGCCTCCGCCTCGGTCCCTGAGCCTGTCGAAGGGACTCCCACCTGATCGGCCACTTCGACAGGTTCAGCGACCGAAGACACCCGACCCGCGGCCCGAACCGCACCATCCCTCATCCATCCCCCACGGAGGAGACCCGAATGTCCGCCACCGAACCCGGCTCCGCGCCCGCCGCGGCGCCTGAATCCGCGCCGCGCCGCGCCCTGCCGCTCTGGGCCGCACTCGCCCTGTCGCTCGCCACCGTCGGTCCGACCCTCGCCATGTCCGGCAACGGCCAGGGTCTGGTCGCGATCGTTGGCAAGTCCGTGCCGCTCGTCTTCGTGATCGGCGCGATCGGCGTCGCGCTCGTCGGCTACGGCTTCATGCGCCTGACCCGCCACCTCAACCACGCCGGATCCGCCTACGGGCTGATCGGCGGCACCGTCGGTCCCCGCACCGGCTTCTTCTCCGGCTGGGCCATGCTCGGCGCCTACGTCGGCTTCTCGATCGGCACGCTCGCCCTCACCGCGGCGTTCGTGAACGCGCTGATCGCGGCGTTCCAGCCCGGCGTCGAGCACCCGATCCAGCTGCCGTGGCCACTCATCATGATCGTCGGAGCCGCACTCTCCTTCCTCCTCGCGGGGCGCGATGTGGCGCTCATCGCCAAGGTGCTGCTGATCATCGAGGGTGTCGGCATCATCGCGATGATCATCCTCGTGATCGCGATCTTCGGGCACGGCGGCGCGCACACCACCGGCATCGACTTCTCCAGCTTCAGCTTCACCGGCATCGACGTCGGCCAGGTGCTCTCGGGCGTCGTCGCGGCGTTCCTGTCCTGGGCCGGATTCGAGGCCTGCGCGTCGCTCGGCGAGGAGACGAACAACCCCAAGCGCAACATCCCGCGAGCGCTGTTCGGCACCCTGATCATCACCGGCGTGCTCTTCGTCGTGGTGATGTTCGCCCAGACCATCGGCTTCGGCACCGACGAGGCTGGTCTCAAGGCCTTCGGCACCTCCGGCAACACCCTGGGCGACCTCGGCACGCAGTACATCGGGCCGTGGTTCGGCGTGATCGCGATCTTCACCGCGACCTGTGCCGCGTTCGGCTCACACATGGCGACGGTCGCGACCGCGAGCCGCATGCTCTACGCGTTCGCCCGCGACGGCTTCGGCCCGCGCTCGCTCGGCGTGCTGCACCCCAAGGGCGGCCCGCGTCGCGCGGCCTGGCTCGTGCTCGCCGTGGTCGTCGTCACGCTGCTGATCTGCGCCGCGACCGGCTGGCCCGTGATGGGCACCGGCAACGCCGCGATCGACGCGTACTTCTACTTCGCGGTCGCCGGTACGGTCTGCCTCATGGTCGCGTACCTGATGGTCGAGGTCGCCGCGGTGTACTTCGTCAACCACGGCCGGTTCCAGGCCGTGCACGGCGGCGGCGGACGCGTGCTCGGTACGGTGCTGCCGGTGCTCGGCGCGATCGTGATCGTCATCGTGATCTGGTTCAACGTGAAGGACTCGGCGGATCCGTCCGCGGCCGGCGTCGTCGCGCTGCTCTGGTGCGCGCTCGGGCTGATCCTCGCGCTCGCTGCGTCGAAGATCGCCAAGCAGGTCGGCGCCTCGCTCGCCCGCGAGCTCGAACTGCCCGGCCTGGGCAAGGAGCTCGACCCGATCCACCTCACCGGCCCCGCCGAGGACAGATGACGCTCTCCCTGCTCGCGCGCGACGCCCGGGCGATCGCGGGCGTCGAGAAGCTGCGCTTCTTCCCGCTCGAGGTCGTCAGCGGCCACGGCTCGGTCCTGGTGGACCCGGCCGGGCGCGGACTGATCGATCTGTCTGCGACCTGGACCGCGAACGGCCTCGGCCACGGCCATCCCGCCGTGGTCGAGGCGGTGTCCCGCGCCGTGCGGACCGCGCCCGGCGCGGGCGGGCTGTCGGCCATCCACCCCGACTCGGTCGGCCTCGCGGAGGACCTGCTCGCGCTCGTCCCCGCTTCGGGCGATGGCGAGCGCCGCGTCTACCTCGGCCATGCCGGATCCGACGCCAACGACGTGGTGCTGCGTTCCTGTCGTTACGCGTCCGGACGCCGCACCGTCGTCGCGTTCGAGCACGGCTACCACGGCGGCCTGGGGCTCGCGATGGGGGTGTCCGGGCAGCAGATCGAGGCCGGGCACGTCGGCGATCCGGATCTCGTGCTCGTGCCGTACCCGAACCCGTTCCGCCCCGGCCCGGCCGGGATCGACGCCGACGTCGCCGCATCCCTGGCCGCGATCCGCAACGCCCTGGCCACGGATCGCGTCGCCTGCCTGATCGTCGAGCCGATCCTCTCCGACGGCGGGCTCGTCGTCCCGCCGGACGGGTTCCTGCGGTCCGTGCACGAGGCCTGCCGCGCAGCCGGCGTGCCGCTCGTGGTCGACGAGGTCAAGGTCGGACTTGCCCGCACCGGCACGCTGCACGCGTTCCAGCACGACGGCATCGTGCCCGAGATCGTCACGTTCGGCAAGGCGCTCGGCGCCGGGATCCCGCTCTCCGCGGCGGTGGGACCGGCCGCGATCCTGGACCGCCCGGCCGGATCCGCCCTGCTGACCACTGCAGGCAACCCCGTGTCGACCGCGGCGGGCCGCGCCGTGCTGCGGACGATCGCCGAGGAGGGGCTCGTCGAACGGGCCGCTCAGGCCGGCGACCGGTTCGCGGCGGCGCTGCGGCGCCTGGCCGCGGGCGAGGGCCTCGAGGGCGGGCTGTCGGCCGAGCGGATCGGCGATGTACGCGGACGCGGGCTCACGATCGGGCTCGAGCTGGTCCGCGATCGCGACGGGCTGCAGCCGGACGGCGAGCTCGCACGCCGCGTCGTCTACCGGGCCTGGCAGCTCGGCGCGGTCGTCTATTACGTGGGCGGCAACGTCCTGGAGATCACGCCGCCGCTCGTCATCACGGATGATGAGATCGACCGCGCGGCGGACATCCTCGACCGGGCGATCGCCGATGCGATCGCGGGTCGGGTCAGCGACGAGGAGGTGCAGGAATATGCCGGTTGGTGAGCACGCGTTCGGGGAGAACGGGATCCTGGAGGGTCTCGAGGGCATCCCACCCCGCCTGGCCGAGACGGCGCAGTCGCTCGCGCTGATCGACCATCACGTGCACGGCTGCTACATGGACCCGGTCGACCGTGCCGCGTTCGAGGAGTCGTTCAACGAGGCGTCGACGGATCCGATCCCCGCGTTCATGACGCAGTTCGACTCGCAGCCCGGCTTCGCGTTCCGGCGCTGGTGCGCCCCGCTGCTGGGCATCGAGCGGCACGCGCCCGCCGAGGAGTACTGGGCGGCGCGCAGCGCGCTCGCCCCCGCCGAGCTGGACCGGGTGCTGCTGCGCCCCGCCGGCGTCGAGCACTGGGTCATGGACACCGGCTTCAGCCTGCGCCCGATCACGGACCCGACGGCGATGGCCGAGGAGTCGGGCGGTGCGACCAGCGAGATCGTGCGGCTCGAGCTCGTCGCCGAGGGGCTGGTCGCCGGCGGCGTCGCTGCGGCCGACTTTGCCGAGGCGTTCCGCGCGGCGATCACCGAGGCCGCGGTCGAGGCCACCGGCTTCAAGACCATCGTCGCGTACCGCGTCGGCTTCGACATCGACTGGGAGCCGCCGGCCGACGCCGCCGTGGCGGCAGCCGTGGAGCGCTGGGCCGCGCTCGGCCAGGAGAAGCCGCGGTTGTCGGATCCTGTGCTCGAAGCGTTCGTCGTACACGCGGCAGTCGCGCTCGGCCTGCCGCTGCAGGTGCATGTCGGCTTCGGCGACCGCGACCTCGACCTGCACCGCACGAACCCGATGCTGCTGCTGCCGCTGCTCCGTCGCGCCGACGTGCAGCGCACGCCGATCATGCTGCTGCACTGCTACCCGTACCACCGTGAGGCGGCGTACCTGGCGCAGGGCTTCGACAACGTCTACTTCGACATCGGCCTCGGCGTGAACTACCTCGGCGCGCAGAGCCGGCAGCTCGTCGCGGAGGCGCTCGAGCTCGCCCCGTTCGCGAAGCAGCTCTACTCCTCGGACGCGTTCGGCCTGCCCGAACTGCACCTGGTGGGATCGATCCTGTGGCGGCGCGGAATGGCGGTCGCTCTGGGCCGTTGGGTGCGCGAGGGGGAATGGAGCGAGGCCGACGCCTGCCGCGTGCTGGAGATGATCGGCGCCGAGAACGCCCGCCGGGTGTACCGGCTCTGAACGCGTTCCCGGGGATCAGCGCCCGGGGACGACCGGGATCGCCGCGAGCAGACGCTTGGTGTAGTCCTTCTCGGGGTGGTGCAGCACACGCGCGGTGGACCCGTGCTCGACGATGCGTCCGTCCTTCATCACGGCGACGTCGTCGCACAGGTTCTGCACCACGCCGATGTCGTGGGACACCAGCACAAGGGTCATGCCGTCACGGCTGAGCTCGCGGAGCAGGTCGAGGATCTGTGCGCGCACGGTGACGTCCAGAGCGGACATCGGTTCGTCGCCGATCAGGATCCGGGGTCGATGCGCGATCGCGCGGGCCAGGGCCACGCGCTGACGCTGGCCACCGGAGAACTCGTGCGGGTAGCGCGATGCCATCTCGGGATCCAGGCCGACGCGTTCGAGCACCTCGGCGACTCTGGCGCGGTGAACGCCGTCGATGCCCAGCGCGCGCAGAGGCTCCGACACGATCCGGCCGACCGACTGGCGCGGATCGAGAGAGGCGTACGGATCCTGGAAGACCAGACCCGTCTCGCGGCGCAGCCAGTGCAGCGCCCGCGCCGACGCACGTGCGTCCACCGGGCGTCCGTCGACGTGCACGGTGCCCGCCGTCGGGCGGTCGAGCCCCAGCAGCAGCCGGATCAGGGTGGATTTGCCGGATCCGGATTCGCCGATGATGCCGAGCGCGCGACCTGCCATGACATCGAGGTCCACGTCGTCCAGAGCGACTGAGCGGGCCCGCCGCGCGAACGGTTCCTTCCGGGCTGCGAGGTACTCGCGGCGCAGCCTTCGCGCGCGGATCAACGGCTCGTCGTGCGCGGCGTCCGGCACCGTGATCGGGTCGCTCATCCCTCCTCCTCCCCGCGCCACAGGGTCGCCGTCGCGTCGCGCAGCAGGCCCTGCGTGATCGGCGATTCCGGCGCGGTCAGCAGCGTCTCGAGCGGTCCGGATTCGATCACCCGGCCGTCGGCGAGCACGACGGCGTGCGTCGCGACCTGCGCGAGCACGGCGAGGTCGTGCGTGATGAACACGAGCGACATCCCGTCCGATTCCACGAGCGACAGCAGCAGGCGCAGCACCCCGGCCTGGATGGTCACGTCCAGCGCGGTCGTCGGTTCGTCGGCGATGAGCAGTCGCGGCCTCGCAGCGAGGGCGATGGCGATCGCGGCGCGCTGGCGCTGGCCGCCGCTCAGCTGATGCGGATAGCGGTCCACGATGCGCTCGGGATCCGGCAGAGCGACGCGGGCCGCCTCGCCGATCGCTCGAACCCTGGCGGCGCGCCGGCCGATGCGCTCGTGTATCCGGATCGTCTCCGCGATCTGGCGGCCGATCGTGCGGATCGGATTCAGAGCGGTGCGCGGCTCCTGGAACACCATGCCGATCTCGTCGCCGCGGATCCCGGCGAGCTCGCGGTCGGGCAGGTTCAGGATCTCCCGGCCGTTCCAGCGCACGCTGCCGAACGCCGTGGCGCCGTCCGGCAGCAGCCCCATGATCGCGAGCGCGGTGAGCGACTTGCCGGATCCGGACTCGCCGATGAGCCCCAGGCGCGTGCCATCCCGCACGGCGAACGAGATGCCGTCCACGACCCGGCGGCCGTCGATCTCGATGACGAGGTCGGTCACCTGGAGGCTCATGCGGTCACCTCCGGCAGGCGCGGCTGGCCGGCCCGTGCCCGGTTCGCCGGGCGCCGTCCGGTGCGCAGCGTGGGATCCGTCGCGTCGCGCAGCGCGTCGCCGAGCAGGTTGAACGCGAGCACCGTGATCGTGATCGCGAGCCCGGGCCACACCACGGTGAGCGGGTGGATCTGGACGTAGCGCTGCAGGTCGGCCAGCAGGATGCCCCAGGACGGGTCGACGACCGACGCGCCGAAGCCGAGGTACGACAGCCCGGCCTCGGCGAGCACCGCCGTGGCCATGGCCCAGCTCAGCTGCACGATGAAGACCGGGGCGATGTTGGGCAGCAGATGCTGCACGAGGTTCTGCAGCGGGGTGAGGCCGGAGGCGCGTCCGGCCACCACGAAGTCGCTGTGCTGCACCCGCCGCAGCTCGGGGCGGGTGACCCGGGCGACGTTCACGCCGAATCCGATCCCGACGGCCCAGACGACGACCCAGAGGGATCCGCCGTGCACCGTGGAGATCAGCATCGCGATGATCAGCACGGGGAACGCGATGAGGACGTCGACGAGCACCGCCACGGTCTCGCGCATCCAGCGCGCCGTGAGCGCGCCCAGCGCACCGAGGGCGAGGCCGACGAGGGTGGCGATCACACCCGCACCGACCGCCACGAGCACCGTCGTGCGGGATCCGGCCATGATCAGGCTCAGGATGTCGCGACCGGTCAGGTCGGTGCCGAGCAGATGCGGCCAGCTCGGGGCCAGCCAGCGGGAGGCGACATCGGTGGCGCGCGGGTCGAACGGCGTCCAGAACAGCGAGACGACGGCAATGACGAGGATGGCGGCCACGACGATGAGGCCGAACAGCCCGGCGGCGGAGGAGCGGAGGCGGCGCAGCGTGGTCATTCGTCGGCCTCCCGCTGCCGGGGGTCGAGCGCGCGGTGCAGCAGATCCACGACGAAGCCGATGATGAGCACCATGCCGGTGAGCACGAGCAGCTCGCCCTGCACCTTCACGAGGTCGCGCGTGCCGACGTCGGCCACGAGCATGCGCCCGATCCCCGGCAGCGTGAAGAGCTGCTCGACGACGACGGATCCGACGATGATGCCGGCCACCTGAATGCCGAGCACGGTGATGATCGAGAGCCCGACCGCCGGCAGTCCGTGCTGGAGGAGGGCGCGGTTGCGAGTGAGCCCCTTCGCCGCCGCGGTGCGCACGAAGTCCTGTCCTGCGGCCTGCAGGGTCGCGCTGCGCACGAAGCGCAGCAGCAGCGCCCCCTCGATCGTGCCGATCGTGAACGCGGGCAGGATCAGCGCCCGCAGCGCCGCGCCGGGATCCGCCCAGCCCCCACGGGGGAAGCCCTGCGCGGGCAGCCAGCCCAGCCACACCGCGAACACCACGACCAGCATCATGCCCGCCCAGACGACCGGGACGGCGGCGACCGCCTGGGCCGCCGTGTTCAGCGCCGTGCCGGCCGCGCGTCCGCGCAGCAGGGCCGATCCGATGCCCAGGGGAATGGCGATGATCAGGGCGACGAGCAGCGACAGCGTCGCGAGCGGCACGGTCACCTGGGCCTTCTGGGCGAGCTCGGCGGCGACCGAGGCGCCGTTGAGCTGCGACGTGCCCAGGTCGCCGTGCAGCACGCCCCCGATCCAGCCGAGGTACTGCAGCACGAGCGGCTGATCGAGACCGAGGCCCTTGCGGATCGCGTCGACCTGCTCCGGCGTGGCCTTGTTCCCCGCGAGCAGCTGCGCCACGTCGCCCGGGAACACCCGCAGTGCGAGGAAGATCAGCGCGCTCGCGACGAGGAGCCCCGCGATGAGCAGGGCTCCCCGGGTGAGCGCGTAGCGGAGCACAGGGCTGAGGCTACTTGGTGACGGTGACGCCGCGCAGATCCAGCCGCGAGTTGATCGAGTCCTTCGGGAAGCCGTTCACCCCGGGACGCACCGCGGTCAGGGTCTGATCCTCGTACAGCCAGTCGGCCGCGGCGTCCTTCGCGACGATCTCGGCGGCCTGGGAGAGCAGGTCGGCCGACTTCTTCGCGTCCAGCTCGGTCTGCGACTGCGCGTAGAGCTTCTGCACCTCGGGGTTGTTGTAGCCGAAGTAGTAGTCCGGATTGGCGAAGTTGCCGAAGTCGCGCGGCTCGACGTGCAGCACGAAGCTGAGGTCGTAGTCGTGCTTGGTGTAGACGGAGTCCAGCCACGCGGGGAACTCGACCGAGTTCACCGTGAGCGTGACGCCGACCTTCTTGAAGTCGCTGGTGAGCAGCTGCGGAACCGTCGTGCCGTAGAACGAGGGGATCGTGAGGGTGAGGGCGAGATTCTCCTGGCCCGCCTCCTTGAGCAGCGACTTGGCCTTCTCCGGGTCGTACGGCGCCGTGCTGGACAGATCCTTGTACCCGGGGTCGAGCTGGGGGATCGGACCGTACAGGGTCGTCCCGACGCCGCGCGCCTCGATCAGCGCCTTGTGGTCGATCGCCAGGCGCAGCGCCTCGCGGACGCGCTGGTCGTTCAGCGGGGCCTTGGCGTTGTTGAACGCGAGGGTCCCCTTGTCGGTGGTGCGGCCCTTCGTGATGGTGAAGGTCCCGTTCTTATCGAGCTGCGGCGCGAGGTTCGCGTCCACCGCGGTGAGCACGTCCAGCGTGCCGCTCTGCGCGGCGTTCACGCCGGCGGTGAAATCGGGGATGTAGTCGAAGACGACGCTCTTCACGCCGGCCTTGGCGCCCCAGTACGTGTCGTTGCGGGCGAAGGAGAGCGAATCGCCCTTCTTCCACTGCGTGAGGGTGAACGGCCCCGTGCCGTTCTCGGCGGCCTGCAGGTCGGTCGTGTCGCCCTTCTGGAACACGAGGCCCGCGGCGCCGGTGAGGCTGAACAGGAAGTTCTGACTGGGTTGCGTGAGCGTGATGACGACCGTCATGTCATCCTTGGCTTCGATCGACGCGACGTCGGCGAGGTCGGCGTGCCCCTGGACGGTCTTGTCGTCCTTGGCGGTCTGCAGCGAGGCGACGACGTCGGATGATGTGAGCTTCGTGCCGTTGTGGAAGGTGATGCCGTCGTTCAGCACGAAGGTGTACGTCAGGCCGTCGGATGAGATGTCGTGGCTCTTCGCGAGCCGGTCGATGATCTTGTTGTCCTGCGTGCGGCTGACCAGCCCCTCGTAGATGTTGTCGACGAGCACCTGCTCGAGCGCGGCGCCGCTGGTGTGCCGGATGTCGAGGTTCGACGGTTCGAGCACGAGGCCCACCGTGAGCGTGGCGTTCGCGTCGGCGGCTCCCGAGGCGCTGCTTCCCGACGGAGCGGGGGATCCGGTGCAGGCGGACAGCATGAGGGCGGCGGCCGTCAGGCCGGTGAGCAGGGCGACGGCGGCGCGGCGCGGCGCGCGGCGGCGCGAGGCGAGGGCAGCGCGGGTGCGGTGCATGCGGGGGATCCTCTCGGGCGGTGCTGTGGGGTGCTGTGCGGGTGTGCGATGTGTGGTGCGTGCGGGTCTTGCGGTGTGCGGTCGAGCCTAGGGCGGCGGTTCAGCGCCGGGCTTCGGCGGCGGAACGCGGCGTCACAATCGGGGCTCCTCGACGGGCTCAGGGCCGATGCTGTCTGCGGCGGTGCGGATGATCTCGGCGAGGGCTGCGGGGGCCGTCTCCTGCAGGTTGTGGCTGCCTTCGAGGTGCAGGACTCGTGCGCGGGGAGCACGTGCGCGGAACTCCTGTTCGGCGTCGTCCGAGACGAACCCGTGACCGGCGCGGACCAGGGAGAGCGGGGCGACGACGGCATCGAGATCCGCCCAGCCGTGCTCGCCGAGGATCGCGGACGGCGCTCCGATCGATGCCGCCGCGGGCGGGGCATCCAGCAGCCGAGCCGCGATGTGCGCGAAGTGGTGCTTCCACTCCACGCGGCCGTCGGGGCGGACTCGCGTGTTCAGGAACACGCCGCGGGCGGTGTCATCCCGGGATCCGCCGAAGCCGAACTGCTGGGCGCGGTCGACGAGCTCGTCGCGGGAGGCGGCGTCGACCACGCGGTAGAACTCGCGCAGGGCCGCGGGGCCGACGCTCTGGTCGACGCCGGGGGTGATGTCGACGACGAGGAGCTCGCGCACGAGCTCCGGGGCGCGGGCGGCGATCGCTGCCGCGGTGAGCCCGCCCAGCGACTGGCCGACGAGCACCTGCGGGCGGTCGGTCCAGGTGCGCAGTGCCTCGATCACGTCGGCGGCCAGGGTGCGGCCGGTGTAGTCGGCGTCGTCGCGCCAGGAGGAGTCGCCATGGCCCGCGAGGTCGATTGCCAGGGCGGGCCGGCCGAGGGCGAGCACCGTGGTGTCCCAGGTGTGCGCATTCAGGCCCGCGCCGTGCAGCAGGGTGACCTCGACCGGTTCGTCGCCGTAGCGCAGCGCGCTCAGCGTGCGACCGTCGGCGAGGGTCAGGCTCAGGCGTTCGACCGGTGGGATCGGGACGCCGAGCGCCGCGGCCTGACCGGCGAGGAAGGAGAACTCGGTGATCTCTTCTGGAGCGACGTGGGACACGCCCTCATTGTGCTCCCGCGCAGTCGCCGACGTGAAATGAGGGATCAAAGTGCGCGCTCGGAGCGTCACAGGAGGTAACTTGCAGTAATTCAGAGCGAGCCTATGCAGGCGGAATGCTCTAACCTCATCGGAAGCCTCGGGTCAGAGTCGAGATCCCAGGTCAGAACGCGCTCAATCCGGTGAGGGCTCGACCGATCACCAGCTGGTGGATCTCATCGGTGCCTTCGTAGGTGCGCACCGACTCGAGGTTGGCCGCGTGCCGCATCACGGGATAGGCGTTCGTGATGCCATCGCCCGCCAGGATCGTGCGCGCCTGGTGCGCGATCTCGAGCGCCTCGCGCACGCTGTTCAGCTTGCCGACGGAGATCTGCGCGGCGGTGAGCGCGCCGCGCTCCTTGAGGCGCCCGAGATGCAGGGCGAGCAGCACGCCCTTCTCGACCTCGACGAGCATGTCGGCGAGCTTGGCCTGCGTGAGCTGGTTGGCGCCGATCGGCTTGCCGAACACCTCCCGGCTCGTGGAGCGCTCCAGCGCTGCCTCGAGGCAGCTGCGTGCCGCGCCCATCGCGCCCCAGATGATGCCGTAGCGCGCCTCGTTCAGGCACCCGAAGGGGCCGGAGAGTCCCTCGGCGCCGGGAAGGATCGCATCCGCGGGAAGGCGGACGCCCTCGAGGGCGACATCGCACTGCACGGATGCGCGCATCGACAGCTTGCCCGTGATCGGCGTCGCCGTGAAGCCCGACGTCGTGGTCGGCACGAGGAAGCCCCGCACCGCCCGTCCGCCGTCGCCGAACGCCGGATCGTCCACGCGCGCCCAGACCACGGCGACATCGGCGAGGGAGGCGAGCCCGATCCAGCGCTTGGCGCCGTCGAGCACCCAGCCGTCGCCCTCCCGGCGCGCCGTGGTGGTCATGGCCGCAGGGTCGCTGCCGCCCTGCGGCTCTGTGAGCGCGAAGCAGCCGACGGCATCGCCCGTGGCCATGCGCGGCAGCCAGGCCTGCTTCTGCTGTTCAGAGCCGTACTTCGCGATCGCGCTCATCGCCAGCGATCCCTGCACCGAGACGAAGGTCCGCCACCCGCTGTCCGCCGCCTCCAGCTCGAGGCAGGCGAGGCCGTAGGACACCGCGCCGGCGCCGGCACACCCGTAGCCGGTCAGGTGCATGCCGAGGAATCCGCCGGCGCCGAGCTCGGCGATGAGCTCGCGGCGGAAATGCGCGTTCTCGAAGTCCTCCTCGATGACCGGCAGGATCCGCTCCTGCGCGAACGCCCGCGCGCGCAGCTGCCAGTCGCGCTCCTCCGGGGTGAGCAGAGCGTCGAGGTCGAAAACGGCGTCGATGTGGGGAGCAGTCGTCATCTCAGGTCCTTTCGGTGCGCCAGGCGGCGGGCGCGGAGTCGTTCAGAGCGGGCGGCGGTGTGCGATAGGCGGCCGGGGCGTCGCCGAGCCGGATCGGGTTCGCGATCGTGCGGGAGGCCCCGAGCGCGACCACCGGATCGAGCCCCAATCCTTCGGCGAAGGCGAGCGCCTCCGCCACGTCGTGCACGAGGCCGGCGGGGATCCCTGCCGCACGGAACCGGTCGATCCAGTGCGCGGCTTCGGCGTGCGCGAGCTCCTGCTCGATCAGCGTCGTGAGCGCATCCCGATGGGCGACGCGGTCGGCGTTGCGGAGGAAGCGCGGATCGGTCGCGAGCGCCTCCTGTCCCAGCGCGACGGCTAGCGCGCGGAACTGCTTGTCGTTGCCGACGGCGATGACCAGGTCCCGGTCTGCGGCGCGGAACAGGGCGTAGGGGGCGATCGACGGATGCTGGTTGCCCAGACGCCGGGGCGGGACCCCGGTGGCGAGCGTCGAGGCCGCCTGGTTCGTCAGCGCCGACAGGAGGCTCTGCAGCAGATTGACGTCGACGCGCTGGCCGAGGCCGGTGCGCTCACGCTCGCGCAGGGCGAGCAGGATGCCGGCCACGGCGTTCTGCCCGCACAGCACGTCGACCAGCGCGACCCCGGCCTTCGCTGCGGATCCTTCCGGATCGCCGGTGATCGACATCAGCCCGCCCACGGCCTGCACGAGCAGGTCGTACCCCGCGAGCGAGGCGCCCGTGCCGGTACCGAACCCGGTGATCGAGCAGTACACGATGCCGGGATTGACGGCGCGGACGGCGTCGAAGCCGAGACCGAACCGCTCCATCACCCCGGGACGGAAGTTCTCGATCAGCACGTCCGCGGTACCGGCGAGTCGCAGTGCCTGGGCGCGATCGGCGTCCAGGGTCAGATCCAGCGCGATGGAGCGCTTGTTGCGATTGACGCTGCCGAAGTAGGTGGCGGTGCCGTCGGCGTCGACGGGTGGATGCCAGTGCCGGGTGTCGTCACCGGCCGGCGGCTCGATCTTCAGCACGTCGGCGCCGAAGTCGGCGAGGGTCATGGTCGCGTACGGGCCGGCCAGCACACGGGAGAAGTCCGCCACGCGGACGTCGTCGAGGACGCCGCGCCGCCCGATCTCCACGCTCATCGTCAGCCCCTTCGCCGCCCGTCACGCACCTGCTCCATCCTAGGGACGCCCCGAGTCCTTGCCGCTCGCCGGCCGGCTCGGAGGCCGCCCGGTACCGGGCCCGACGCGGCGGACACACCCTAGGCTGGAGGCATGCGGCAACGGCGAACGGTGAGGAGGCGCGGATGATCCTGCTCGACGTACCCGGCATCACGAATCTGCGCGACGTGGGCGGCATTCCGGCCGGCACCTCCCGTATTCGCGAGGGGGTGCTGTTCCGCTCCGGGAACCTCGCGCACGTCGGGCCGGAGGCGCACTCGTTCCTCACCGAGCGGGTCGCGCGCGTCGTCGACCTCCGCGATGACAGCGAGGCGAGTGCCGAGCCGTGTGCGCTGCCCGGGCTGCGCATCGATCGGATTCCTCTGTTCGCGGGGTCCGTCGCCTCGTTCCTGCTGGGCGATGTGAGTCTCGCGGGCCTGTACCGGCACATCGTCGAGGACGGTGCGGACCGTATCGTCCAGGTGGTCCGGATCCTGTCCGAGGGGGAGCCCACGCTGGTGCACTGCACGCTCGGCAAGGATCGCACCGGTGTCAGCGTCGCGCTCGCGCTCGCCGCCGTCGGCGCGGATCGCGATGCGATCGTGGACGACTACGCGCTGACCGCCTCGCAGCTTCCGGAATCACGCAACCGAGCGATCGCGAAGTGGCTCGAGGAGCGGCTCCCGATCGCCCACGACGCGATCGCGGTGGCGACTCAGTCGCCGGCGCCGGTGATGCGCGACCTGCTGAAGAGCATCGACGAGCGACACGGCTCGGCGGCGGACTATCTGCTCGGCGCCGGGCTGAGCCGTGCCGAGCTGGACGCTCTGGGAGCCGCGCTGGTCGACTGACGGCGCTCGGCGGCGGTGTCGGGGGTAGGTTAGGCAACCCTTCATTCGGTGATATCGTAGAGACATCATGACCACCGCGATCCGCACCACCGCACGCGCCGAACGCCGTGCCCAGCGTCGCTCCGCGAAGGCCCAGCATCTGATCGTCGCCGACGAGGGATCCTTGGCCGAGCTGGAGGCGGCTCTGGCGACGCTGCCGCTGTGCGCGACCGGCCGCGTGTTCATCGAGGTGCCCGATGCCGACTCCATCTCCACGGTCTCCGCACCTCCGCGGATGACCGTCACCTGGCTGCCGAGGAGTTCGCGTACGGGCGAGCCCGGCTCCGGGCGTCGCTGCGCGCGCGGCACCGCCGCAGCTCGTGCCGCGATCGCCTGGTCCGACGAGATGCTGTGCGACGGCGCGGGGGAGCACACCACAGTGACGCTGCTCTGCGGCTTCCTCGGCACGGCCGACATCGCCGAGCACCTCCGGGAGCGGCTGGGCATGGCCGCCGAGCGGATCACCGCACCGGAGCGCTTCGGGCTGTCCTGAGTCACCGCCTCGGCAGGTAGTGCCCGTCCTGCAGACCTGCTTCGATCTCGAAGCGGTTGCGCAGCGGGTCCCGTCCCGCGAACAGGTACAGGAACGGCATCAGAAGGCCGTAGCGCAGCCACTGCTGCTTGTGCACGGCCTCATGTCGCAGGACGCGGTCGTCCGGCACGTCGTCGCCGGTGAGGTAGCAGCCCGCGACGCAGACGCCACCTCGCGCGAAGGTCCACGCGGGCATTCCGCGGAAGATCCACAGCCCCTCGCGACGTTCGATCTGGCCGGTGCTCCACAGACCGCCCCAGATCCAGCCCACGGCCATGCCCCAGGCGTATCCGAGACGGCTGATCGGGGAGCGCAGCAGCACCGAGGGCAGACGCAGGTCCCGACGCCGGGACCGCTCCAGGATCTCGGCGGCCTCGGCTTCGATCGCGGCGATGCGGGCGGCGTCGCCCGCGATCACGCGAGGGCGCCGATCAGACGCAGGATCGCGCCCAGGTCCTGCACCGCGTCGCCGGGGGAGCGCGGGGCGAAACCGGCGATGGTCGCGCCTGCCAGGGGCAATTGCTCGCGCAGCGCCTTCACCGCGCCGACGACATCGGCCGTGCGCAGGCCGAACGGCACGGCGGACGAGACTCCGACGAGCTCGGACGGATCCAGCACGTCGACATCGATGTGCACGTACACCCGCGATGCGCCCGTGGCGGCCACGGCCTGCGCCAGCGCCCGTGCGTCCTCGAGGTCGTCGAGTCGGATGATCCCGGACTCCGCCAGGTACGCGCTCTCGGCGTCGTCCTCGGATCGCGCGCCCACGAGCACCGTGCGCTCCGCGCTGAGCCCCGCGGGGCCGTCGATCGGGAACGAGTCGTGGCCGAGCAGCGCGCGCAGCGCCATGCCCGCGTAGGCACCGGAGGTCGACGACTCCGGGGTGTGCAGGTCGGGGTGCGCGTCGAACCAGACGATCGCGACGTCGTGCAGTGCGCCAGGGAGGGCGGCGACCGCGGCCACGCTGACGCCGCAGTCACCGCCCACCACGAGCGTGGGCTCGGCATGCGCCGTGATCGCTTCCTCGATGAGCTCCCTCGTGCGGCGCAGGCTGCTGAGCCTGTGCACGCCCGTACCCTCGGCGTCGCCGGCCTCGAGCGGGACCTCCAGCACCGTCGTGCGGGCGCTCGGGAGGTCGCCGGCGATGGCCGACGCCCCCTCGGTGAGCAGCATCGCCCGCGGGGCAGGGGAGCCCTGCCACTGCGGGACGACGAGGAAGCGGGTCATTTCAGCCCTCGAGCGCTTCCTGGGGCTTGGTCGATCCGGCCTTCAGCTCTGCCAGACGGGCCTCGACCTCGGTCAGCTGGCCGATGTCCTCGAGGCTCTCGAACTGCGCGTCCAGGCTGGACGCAGCAAGCTCCGCCTTGCCCTGGGCCAGCGCCTCCTGGCGACGGACCTTGTCCTCGAACCGGCCCAGCTCGCTGGTGGGGTCGAGCACGTTGATCGACGACACGGCGTCCTGCACCTTGGTCTGCGCCTCGGCCACCTTGGCGCGGGCGAGCAGTTCGCTGCGCTTGTTCTTCAGCTCGACGAGCTTGTCCTTCATGCCGTTGAGGCCGGTCTTGAGCTTGTCGACGATCTCGGTCTGCGCCGCGATCTGCGGCTCGGCCGTCTTCGCCTCCTGCTCGGAGCTGATCTGACGCTGCAGGGCGACCTTCGCGAGGTTGTCGAACTTGTCGGCGTCGGCGGTGTTGCCGGCTCCGCGCAGGTCATCGGCCTTGCGGCTGGCGGCGAGGGCCTTGTTGCCCCACTCCGCGGCGGACTGCACGTCCTCCTGGTGGTCGCGCTCGAGCAGACGCAGATTGCCGATGGTCTCGGCGATGGCCGACTCGGCGTCCGCGATGTTGTTGGTGTAGTCGCGGACGAGCTGGTCGATCATCTTCTGCGGATCCTCGGCGGAGTCGAGGAGGGCGTTGATGTTGGCCTTCATCAGGGTGGAGATGCGGCCGAAGATGGACTGCTTGGTCATGGGATGTCCTTTCCAGATTTCCGGTCGTGATGGTCGTGCACGTGAGGAGAAGTCGAGTTAGGGGGTATCAGAAGCGGCCGCCCGATCCGCCGCGGCTGCCGCCGCCGAAGCTGGAGGGGCTGAACCCGCCGCCTCCGCCACTGGAGCGCCAACCGCCGCCTCCGCCGCCCCAGCCTCCGCTGCTTCGACCGCCACCGCCGGACAGGATGCCGCCGATGATGCCGCCGAGGATCGCGTCGCCCATGCCGCTGCGGCTTCCGCCGCCCCAGCTGCCGCCGTCGTTGCCCCACGAGTCGATGGAGCCCGCGGCGAGCTGGGTGGCCTCGCGTGCGAGCGCGATCGCCCGTTGCGCGTGCTGCAGCGCTGCGTTCGGATCCGCGACACGCGCAGCTTCGGCCTGGTCGTACTCCGCGGATGCCTGTGCGGCCCTGGTTCGCGCATCGGGGCCGATCGCGCCGCGGTGCGTCGTGATGTAGCTGTTCGCCGTCGAGATCTCCGCGCGTGCCTGCGTGAGCGTCTGCTCCAGCACCTGCTGGGCGCGCTCGGCCTGCTGCTGAGCGCTGCGGATCGCGTCCACGGTGCTGTCGATCCGGGTGTTGGCCGCCGTCAGCGATTCCAGCACCGCCTGGGGCCGGCGTCCCGTGCCGGTGGCGTCGGTGCGGGCCTGATCCAGCGCGGTGCGGGTCGCCGCCATCGTGGCGTTCAGCTCGGGAGATGCGGGCAGCGCTGCGGCTCCCGCAAGGTCTTGCTCGAGATTCGCGATGAGCGCCTGCGCCTGTGTCTCGGTCGCGGCAAGGTCGGTCTGCAGGGTCGTGATCGCTGCTGCCAGCTGCGACGCCTGCAGCACGCCTTCTTCACCGGTGCGGATCGCGAAGGCGGCCTCACCGCGCTTCCCCTGCCCGATGAGGTCGGCGGCCTGAGCGATGTTGGCGTCGGCCAGCTCCAGCCGGCTTGCGGCTTCGGCGGGGTTGCCGACGACCGTCTGCAGAGCGGAAGCGTCGTATTCGGCGGCCAGCGCCTGCAGCGCGGCAGGGGCCGCAGCCACTGCCGAAGCCGCGGCTTCGCGATGCGTCTTCAGCTGGGCGAGGGCCTGCTCCGCGTTCTGCTCCAGCTTGCGGAGCTCATCGAACGCCGCGACGTTCGCGTCCAGCGCAGTGTCGGCCGACTCGCACAGCCGGATGATCTGCAGGTGCCAGTCGCGACGCTGTTGGTCTGTGTCGGGCACCTCGTCGTCGAGCTTCTGCTTGAGGGAGAACGCCTCATCGAGCTTGCTCTTGGCTTTGGCGACCACGTCGGTGAACGTGCTGGTCGCAGTGTCGCCGAACTGCGCCGTGGCGAATCCGAGGTCCTCGGTGGAGGACGTGATCGCGTCATCGGTGTGGACGAGGGCGAGGCCCGCGCGCTTGGCCAGCTCCTCATCGCTGATGGCATCGAGCGGATCCCCGACCGGATCGGTCGCGACCGACTTCACCCGGGCGGCGGCGCGACGGCGCATCACCACCAGAACGATGATCGCGGCGACGATGGCGAGGACGCAGAGGACGATCAACAGGATCCCGCCCAGATCCGTCCCCGAGGATCCGGATCCCTGGAACCCTGCCGCGGCTGTGCGTACGGCGGCGGCCCAGTCCTGCGTGCGCAGATCATTCACGAGCGACTGGGAGATCTGGTCCACGCGGGACAGCGGGATCGGACCCGCCTTGTCGGCGGACAGATAGTACTGCCGTGACTGCGTGGCGACGGCCAGCAGATACTGCTGCTGGCCGAGACCGTTGTCGACCGCGACCTGGTTCGTCCATTCCTGGCTGTTGTCCGGGTTGGAGAACGTGTCGACGAACACCACGAACAGCTGGATGTTCTGCGACCGGCTGAGGTCTTCGAGCCGGCTGTTGAGCTCTTCCGTCTCTGAGGAGCCCAGCGCGCCGACCTCATCGGTGATGAACTGCGAGCCCAACGTCACCGGCGCCGAGGCCGGGGCGGGCGCCGTCGCGTCCGTGCTCGCGAGCGCCGATGCGGATCCGAGCGACATGCCGAGCGCACCCAGGACCACACCTACGACGACAGCCCAGCGCGCGCGCATCTTCGCTCCTCCCGGGGTCCGGCAGGCCCCAGGAGCGAGTCTAGGCTGTGTCTCCCTTTGTTTCTCCTGCCCGTGCCGGCCGCAGGACTCCGAGAGGAGACGGGCGCTCTCGGTAGGCTGGGGACGATGGATGACAGGTACGGATCCGATGTGCTCGCGAGCGGCTGGCGCGAGCGCGGTGCGAAGGTCGTCGTGGACGTCGCGGCGGAGAAGGACCTCGTGGTCGAGGTCGCGGTGGACGGGTTCTGCGGTGCGGTGACCCGGATCGAGGGCGGACAGGTCGAGCTCGAGGATTACCGGGGACGCCGCCGGCTGTTCCCGATGGGCGCGGGCTTCATGATCGATGGCGAGCCCGTGCGGCTGGTGCACCCTGCTCGCGCGGCAGGCGCGGCCTCAGGCGGGACCAAGCGCACCGCCTCCGGATCCTTCGCGGTCGGGGATTCCCGTGCGCGCACCGCGCTGCCGAGCCGGATCCTCGTCGAGGGCCGGCACGACGCGGAGCTCGTGGAGAAGGTCTGGGGCGACGATCTGCGCGCGGAGGGCGTCGTCGTGGAGTACCTGCAGGGTGTCGATCTGCTGGAGGAGCTGCTCGCTGCGGCCCCGCCGCGGCGCGACCGTCGCTACGGTGTGCTCGTGGACCACCTCGTGCCCGGCTCCAAGGAGACCCGCATCGTGGAGCAGATCATGCGCGGCCCGCACGGGGCGCACCTGCGCATCGTCGGGCACCCGTACATCGACGTGTGGCAGTGCGTCACGCCCGCAGCGATGGGGATCCGCGCCTGGCCCGAGATCCCGCGCGGCATCGACTGGAAGACCGGGATCTGCAGGGCCTTCGGATGGCCGACCGCGTCGCAGGCCGACTTCGCGCACGCATGGAAGCGCATCCTCTCGCGGGTGAACAGCTATCGCGACCTCGAGCCGTCGCTGCTCGGCCGCGTCGAGGAGCTCATCGACTTCGTGACGGAACCCGTCGCGGGGCCGGCCTCGGGCGGCGCACGGTGAGCGGCCGCTCCGCCCGCGGGGCAGGACGGGCGGGCGCGACCCCGGACGGCGGATACCCTGGAGGGATGCCCGAACCGCGTACCTTCCGTGACGAGCCGGTCTCGTTCGTCCGCCGCAGC
The DNA here is from genome assembly GCF_052115565.1 of Microbacterium sp. 2MCAF23. Lineage (NCBI taxonomy): Bacteria > Bacillati > Actinomycetota > Actinomycetes > Micrococcales > Microbacteriaceae > Microbacterium > Microbacterium sp. 2MCAF23. The sequence goes on from NZ_JBFRGY010000006.1 coordinate 211,217, forward strand.
GGCCGCATGTCCGAGGCGCAGGAGCGCGCCTTCGCCGAACTGGCCGAGTTCTTCGTGCTGGATGTGCCGCGCAACGTGGCCTGGACCTCGGTGCACCCCGAAGCGCGGCTCGACGTCGCCGCGGCGTACCGGCGCGAGGCGCCGCTGACCGTCGAGGTCGGATCCGGCCAGGGGCACGCGATCGTCTCCGCCTCGGCAGCACACCCCGAACGGGACTTCCTGGCGGTCGAGGTGTTCCGTGCGGGGCTCGCCAGGACGATGCTCGATGCCGAGCGCGAGGGCGTGCGAAACCTGCGGCTGATCGAGGCGAACGCGCCCGAAGTGCTCGCCACGTACCTTCCCGCGGGCTCCGCCGATGAGGTGTGGATCTTCTTCCCCGACCCCTGGCACAAGAAGCGGCACACCAAGCGCCGCCTGGTGCGGCCGGGCTTCGGCGCCACCGCGGGCGCAGCTCTGCGCGACGGGGGACTGCTGCGACTCGCCACGGACTGGGAGGACTACGCGCTGCAGATGCGTGAGGTGCTCGACGAGGCGCCCGAGTTCGAGCGCGCGTTCGAGGGGGAGTGGGCGCAGCGCTTCGACGGGCGCGTGATGACCGCGTTCGAGCGCAAGGGCATCGCGAAGGGCCGCGAGATCCGCGATCTGACCTACCGCCGCGTGCCGCGGGGCTGATCCGCCGGCTGCGACGGATCGGCCCCGTCGGAGCGCGCACCGTTCAACCAGTGTGAGACGCCGCCGAGCGGATGACCTCGACGAGGTCGCGAGGACGACTCCACATGGGCCAGTGACCGGTCGGGAGGTCGACGACGTCGAGGTGCTCGAGGTTCGTGACCTCGGCGAACATGGGATGGCCCCCTCGCGCCAGGTCCAGCAGCTGCGCGCTCGGGATCGAGCAGCACACCAGTGTGGTCGGGATCCCGTTGCGGGCGCCGTTCACGAGATCGACGTGCTGGCGCAGCACGGGGCCGGGCTCGGGGACGGCTCGGGCTCGGAAGCGTGCAAGGACCTCGGCGCTGAGTCCCTCGAGGCTCGCCTGCTGCGCGAGGACGTCGAACGCGGGGAGTGGAAGGTCCTGCACGTCCTCCGGGAGGTCAGCGGCGAAAGCGCTCCCTGCGGCCACCGGTCCGGAATCGACCCAGACCACCCGACGGACGAGCTCGGGGTGCCGGTCGAGGAGGAGGGAGACGGGGAAGTTCGCCCCGCTGTGAGCGACGACGATCGCGGGCTTGCTCGCGGAGACGCCGTTTCGAGCCAGGACGTCGAGGATCGCCGTGACCTGGTCGTCGAGAGTCCTCTCGGCCCGTTGGGGGTCGTCGGGGTCGAGACCCGGCGGCGTCATCGCGACGGCGTGAGAGCCGGCGGAGTCCAGGTGCTCGCGCACGTCGTCCCATGCCCAGGCGCCCAGCCAATGGCCGGCGATGAGAAGGATGGTGGGGCTTTCCGTCTTCTGTGTCATGCCACCAGCTTCGGGCGTACCGCAGGCACGTGTATGTCACTATTTATGTCATGAAATATTCGGCGGCGACGCGGTGAAGCGCGCAGAGCGACTCCACGCCCTGTCTGAGATGCTGCGCCGCAGCGGATCCCGGGGCTGCTCCGCTGAGCGGCTGGCACGAGAGTTCGGCGTGTCGGTTCGCACCGTCAAGAGAGATCTCGCTGCGCTCGAGAGCAGTGGTGCGCCCATCTGGTCGCGTCCGGGCCCCGGGGGCGGCTACGGAATGGCGATGGGTGCGTCGCTGCCGCCGGTCAGCCTGTCTCCCGCGCAGGCGGTCGCGCTCATGGCGGCCGTGTCGGCCGCCTCCGATGCCCCCTACGCGGATCTGGCGGCAGCCGGGATCCGGAAGATCATGGACGTCCTCGATCCCCGGACCCGCGCACGGGCGGACGCCTTGGCCGAGCGCGTCTGGGTGGACGCGGTTCTCGCGCCTTCGCGGGCGATCAGGTCGGCGCTGGAGGAAGCGATGGCGGATCAGCGTGTCGTCCGCATCCGCTACACGGCGGGGGACGGGACGACAACCGCACGTGACGTCGAACCCGTCCTGTTCGCATCCACGCAAGGCCAGTGGTACCTCGTCGGATGGTGCCGATTGCGTGACGCTATGCGGTGGTTCACGGTCTCTCGCATCGAGCGGGCCAGCGTGACCGCGATGCCGTGCGCTGGGCACACCGTCGACGAGGTCGGGGAGCCTCCCGCGACCGCCGCTCCGGTGCATTCAGGTCATCGCTAGCGCGCGCCTCTCGCGTCGGTGCGCGGCGCGCGGCAGAATCGGCCCATGCTCCTGCTGATCGGATCCGTGTTCGCCGCGCTCGCCGCGCTCATCCACGTCTACATCTTCGTGCTGGAGTCGGTGCGCTGGACGCATCCGTCGACGCGGCGGATCTTCGGGACGTCCGCCGACGACGCCGAGACGACACGACCGCTCGCTTTCAACCAGGGCTTCTACAACCTGTTCCTCGCGATCACGGTGGTGATCGGAATCGTCTTCGTCGGCGCGGGATCGGCCGGTGTCGGAATCGCGCTCATGCTCGCGGGAGCCGGATCGATGCTCGCCGCGGCGCTCGTGCTCATCCTCTCCGATCGGTCCAAGGCGCGTGCGGCGATCGTGCAGGGAGCGACCCCGTTGATCGCGGTCGTGCTGCTGGTGGTCACGCTGTTCTGATCCGGCTCGCGCCGACGGCGCGGTCAGGCGATCGTGCCCAGCCCGGCGCGCATGGCGTCGAACATCGCGAACATCAGCCAGAACGACCAGCCGATGGTGAGTAGGAAGCTCGCGGCAGTCGCGGCAAGGGCGATCCACATCGTGGCCGAGCCCATTCCCGCCTGTCGGCGCACCACGACGGCGCGGCCGATCGGATACACCGGCGAGAGAAAGCTCCACGCCCAGTGGAAGCGCCTCGGGTAGCCGAGCCGGCCGAGCTGCACGTAGTCGCGGTACCCGGCGACGATCGCGAGCGCATAGAGCGCCCAGCCCAGAAGCGTGCCGAGCATCGAGGCCGCAACGATCCCCGGCATCAGGTCGAAGATGATCCCGGACACGACGCCCGGCTGCACTCTCGTCCCAGAGGCGGCCATGCTGCTCACTTCGGCGACGCGTCGCACGTAGCTGAGCATCGGGCCGGTCATCAGCCACAGTGAGACGGCCGAGACGGCGACCCCGGCGACGGTGGTCCAGGCACTCACCCATCCCCAGGCGGTGTAGACCGGCGTTCCTCGGGGGACGCGGGGCTCTTCCACGGCCGTGTGCGGCCAGGGTGCCGGGGGAACGGAAGCGCTCATCGGGTCCTCATCGATCGGTCGGTTTCTCGCGACACTACCGGGATCCTGCGCGGTCGGAGAGGAGGCGGATCCGATGCTAGGCTCGTTCGGTACGCCTCCGTAGCTCAGCGGATAGAGCGCCGGTTTCCGGTACCGTAGGTCGCAGGTTCGATTCCTGTCGGGGGCACGCATTTCGACGAAGGGCCGCCCGGATGGGCGGCCCTTCGTCGTGTGGGCAGCGAAGCTGGCCTGATCGTCGCCGTAGGATCAGCGCCCGGGCGCCCACGGGGTCGTGCGCGGCGCAGCGACGGACTCGCGCTCGACGAGGCGCGTCCCGACGATGATCTCGCCGTCGGCATGGCGGCCGAAGGCGTCGTCGGTGCGGCTCAGGGCGAGGCGCACGCTCTCGCGCCCCATGTCCTCGAGCGGCACGTGCACGGTGGTGAGCTTGGGGGTGAGCTCGCTGGACTGCGGGATGTCGTCGTAGCCGACGAGCGAGATGTCCTCCGGCACGCGCACGCCGCGTGCGGTCATCGCGTCCAGTGCGCCGGCGGCGACCAGGTCGTTCGCCGCGAACACCGCCGTGATCCCCGGGTTCCCGTCGAGGATTTCGCCCATCGTGGCGTGGCCGAAACGGCGTCCGAACGCCCCCTGGTGCACGAGCTCCGGGGGCACCTCGTAGCCGTGGGACTGCATCGCGCGACGGAAGCCGGCCAGACGCGCGACACTGGTGGAGAGGCCGATCGGACCGCCGAGGTAGAGGATCCGGCGGTGCCCCTGGGCGATGAGGTGCTGCGTCACCGCGAAGGCGCCGCCCTCGTTGTCGTAGCCGACGATCTTCGTCGGTGCCTGCTCGCCGACCGAGGGGCGGCCGCACAGCACGAGCGTCGATCCGATGCCGGCCAGGGTCCGCGCGCGCTCGGCCATCCGGCGTCGGGCGCGGGGATCGTCGTAACCCCCGCCGACGACGATCACGGCGTCGGCGCGCTGGCTGATCATGCGGTCGATGAGCTCGATCTCGCGATCGACGTCGCCCTGCGAGGCGGCCACGATGCAGAGCCGGCCCGTGGCGGCGGCCTCCTGCTCGACGCCGCGCACGATGTAGGAGAAGAACGGATCGACCAGGTCGTTCACGATGATGCCGACGCTGTGCGTCGCCGAGCTTGCGAGCGCTCTGGCGTGCGCGTTGGCCGTGTAGCCGAGGTCATCGATGGCCCGGTTGACGGCGTCGCGCGTCGCCTGCGCCACCGGGTAGTTGCCGTTGAGCACCCGGGAGACGGTGGCCGAGGAGACGCCCGCGCGCTCGGCGACATCGGACATGGTCACGGTGTGCATGGCTCCCACCGTGGCGCGATCGTCCTGCGTCGTCATCCCATCCTCCGTTCGTGGGCCGGCGGCCCGCTCTCTCGCGTCGTGCTCTGCTTCGATCAGGCGGTGTACGCCAGCTCGTCGGCACGGAGTTCGTGCGCGAGAATCCCTCGACCAACGTACTGCTCGACCTCGCGCACGGCCGAGTCGCCCAGCCGGTGGATCTCGTTGCCGAGCGCGCCGGCGATGTGCGGCGTGATCACCACGTTCGGCAGGGCGTAAAGCGGCGAGTCCGCCGGCAGCGGCTCCGGATCCGTCACATCCAGATACGCGTCGAGGCGTCCGCTCACGAGCTCCGCGGACAGGGCGTCCGTGTCGATGAGGGCGCCCCGCGCGGTGTTCACGATCAGGGCGCCGTCGTGCAGCAGCCCGAGTTCGCGAGCGCCGATGATGCGGCGTGTGTCCGGCGTGCTGGGAGCGTGCAGCGTGAGCACGTCGCTGCGACGGCACAGCTCAGGAAGGGAGACGACTTCGACGCCGAGCCGCGCGGCCTCCGATGCGGTCAGATACGGATCGCAGACCAGGATCCGCGCATCCAGCCGGGACAGCAGGGCGATGACCTCACGCCCGACCCTCGAGGCGCCGAGGATCCCGATCGTGACCCCGTTGGTCCCGATCGGGGGGATCCCGTCGACGATGCGATGCCGCCGCGTGGTGCGCAGCTGATGTGCGAACCGGCTCGCACGCTTGAGCCCGAACACGATCGCGGCGAGTGTGAACTCCGCCACCGGTGTGGCATTGGCCGCCGCGGCCGTGCTCACCCTGATCCCGCGGCGGAACGCCTCGGCGTCGAGGAAGGTCTTCACGGTGCCGGCGGTGTGCACCACTGCCTCGAGTCGAGGGGCGAGGTCGAGCACGTGCGCATCGATGCGCGGGGCGCCCCAGCCCGTCAGCATGACGCGAGTCTCGCGGAGAGCTTCTCGGGCGGCGGGCGCCGCAAAATCCGTGATCGGAAGCGGCCCCGCGATCTCGACCGTGTTCCGCAGTCGCGCGAGCGCCTCCCTGGAGAACACCTCCGCGAAGGAGTCCTCCGCCATGACGATCACGGCGGCGGGGTGGGCGGTCGAGGGGTTGTGATCCACGGCGATCCTTTCTTTCTGCATCCAGATAGTAAGCGCATACTATGCGTTCGGTCCAGCCCGCGGTGAATCCTACGGGCTTAGATCCCATGAAAATCAATGTTTCGCCGAAACATGGTCGCATCGTTGACACTCGCAGATCCGTCGGGTACGTTCGCAGCACAGCAAGCGCTTTCTAGCTCTTGCCGAGGACGATGAAGTTTCCCTGTGGCAGGTCGAGGTCGAAGATGAGCAGTTACAGCGAGCCGCTCGTGCAGAGCACGACGCCTCCCGTCAGTGGCGCCGCGGATGCGCCCTCCGCGCGTCCCGCGTCGAAAGGGCGCCGTCGGGCAGCGACGACCGACGCCCCCGCGCACCGCAAGCGCAGCCTCTGGGCGCGGATCAAGCGCGACCGGATGATGCTGCTGCTGATCGCCCCGGGGTTCCTCTACTTCGTGGTGTTCCACTGGCTGCCGCTGCCGGGCAACATCGTCGCCTTCGAGGACTACCAGCCATACCTCGGCTTCATCGACAGCGCCTGGGTCGGCTTCGACAACTTCGTGAAGATCTTCGCGGATCCGACGTTCTGGCAGGCGCTGCGCAACACCCTCGTGATCACCGGCCTGCAGCTCGTGCTGTTCTTCCCGATCCCGATCGTGCTGGCCCTGCTGCTGAACAGCATCATGTCGAACCGGATCCGCAAGTTCGTGCAGAGCGTCGTCTACCTGCCGCACTTCCTCGGCTGGGTCATCATCGTCTCGATCTTCGGCCAGGTGCTGGGTGCGACCGGCGTCGTGCCGCATCTCATGGAGGCGCTCGGGATGAAGCCGTTCCAGGCGATGACCACCCCGTGGTTCTTCCCGTTCCTCGTCTCGATCCAATCCGCCTGGAAGGACGCGGGCTGGGGCACGATCATCTTCCTCGCTGCGCTCATGAACATCGACCAGGAACTGTACGAGGCCGCGGCCGTCGACGGCGCCGGTCCCTGGCAGCGCATGAAGACCATCACCATTCCCGGGATCATGCCGGTCATCATCCTGCTGCTCATCCTGAACCTGGGCAGCATCCTCTCGGTCGGCTTCGAGCAGATCGTGCTGCAGCGCGACAACGTCGGCGCGGGAGCAGGCGAGGTGCTCGACACCTGGGTCTACTACCACGGCATCCAGAACGGGCAATGGGGCCCGGCTGCGGCCGTCGGTCTCGTGAAGGGCGTCGTGGGCCTCGCGCTCGTGCTCGGCGCGAACAAGGTCGCTCATCTGTTCGGCCAGGAAGGGGTGTACTCCAGTGGCAAGTGACGTGCAGCTGACGACCAGAGCGGTCGTCATGCCCCGTACCCGACGCAAGAACCGCAGCGTTGAATCGGCGCGGCCGGCCTGGATGGAGAAGCCCAGCCGTCTCGGCAGCACGGGCAAGGCCGTCGTGGTGACGCTGATCTGCGTGGCGACGATCTACCCGTTCCTCACAGTGCTCTCCACGAGCCTCTCGGACAGCACCGACATCGCGAACGCCAACGGCCTGGTGCTGTTCCCGCTGCACCCGACATTCGCTGCTTACGAGACGATCTTGTCCGGCGGCATCGTGACCGCCGCCCTCGTGCGCAGCATGCTCATCACCGTGATCGGCACGCTGTGCTCGCTCGCCGCGACCGTCGGCATGGCTTACGGCTTGTCCCGGCGCGATCTGGCCTTCGGCAAATTCATCCTGCTCACGGCGCTGTTCACGATGCTGTTCACGCCGGGCATCATCCCCAGCTTCCTCATGGTCAAGCAGCTCGGCCTGCTCGGCAGCTACGCGGCGCTGGTGCTTCCCACCCTCATCTCGGCGTTCAATCTCGTCGTGGTCCGGTCGTTCTTCATGGGGCTGCCGCAGGAGCTGTTCGAGGCGGCGCGGATCGACGGCGCCGGCGACTTCCGGATCCTGGTCAAGATCGTGCTGCCACTGTCGAAGGGTGTGCTCGCCGTGGTCGGGCTGTTCTACGCGGTCGCCTACTGGAACGCGTTCTTCAACGCGATGCTCTACCTGAACAGCGACCAGTGGCCGCTGTCGATGATCCTCCGCCAGTACGTGCTGCTCGGATCGCCGCTCGACACCGCCTCGGTCGGCGAGATCTCCGCGCCGTCCCAGGCGATCCAGATGGCCGTCGTCGTCATCAGCGTCATCCCGATCCTGCTCGTCTACCCCTTCCTGCAGAAGTACTTCACCAAGGGCGTCCTCACCGGCGCCGTCAAGGGCTGAGGCCCGCTCCACCCGATCGATCCACCTCCCTGTACAGAAAGGAGCCCAACGTGGCTCTCGAAACGAACCGGCGGACCTTCCTGTCCTTCGCCGCCCTCAGCGTCCTCGGCGTCGTCACCGCGGGCTCCCTCGCCGGCTGCGGCACCAAGGGCGCACTGAACGCCTCCGCGGCCTCGGCGTCGGTGCTGCCGAAGTACATCCCGCTGAAGGGGGCCACGCCCGACCTCGCGGGAACCGCCGAGGGCGTTCCAGCGGCCTTCTTCAACTACCCGGCCAAGCCGTTCCGCGCGGTGCCGGCGCCCTTCCTCAAGGGACAGAAGATCACGGCGATCACGAACATCTTCGGCCCGCCGCCGACGCCTGCCGCCTCCAACCCGGCCTGGCAGGAGATCAACAAGCGTCTCGGCGGCACGGTCGACATCACCGCGGTCTCGAGTGACGACTACGACACCAAGCTCAACACCGTGATCGCCGGTGGGGACATGCCGGACCTGATGCTCAATGACGGCGCGGCCATCGCCGACATCATCGGCTTCCTGGAATCCGCGTGTCAGGACCTCACCCCGTTCCTCGCGGGCGACAAGTCCAAGGACTATCCGAACCTCGCCAACATCCCGCAGGCGTTCTGGAAGCCGGCGGTGCAGAACGGCAAGCTCTACGGCATCCCGATCCCGCGCGGCATGACCGGCGGATCCGGTTTCATCAACCAGACCTTCTTCGAGGCCGCGGGCGTCACCGACACCTCGACCATCAAGAACGCGGACGACTACCTCGCTCTCGCCAAGCAGCTCACCGGAGCGAACCGCTGGGCCCTCGGCAGCACCAAGTTCGGCCTCATCCCGTTCGAGCACATCTTCCACGTCCCCTACAACTGGACGATGAAGAGCGGCAAGCTCGTGAAGGACATCGAGACGCCGGAGTACCTGGAGATGGTGTCCTTCGTGCAGAAGCTCTACGTCGCGGGATGCTTCGCCCCCGGCAGCGAGGGCTGGACCAAGTCGCAGATGTCGAACGCGTTCATCTCCGGCCAGGTCGCGCAGATCTACGACGGGCTGCCGGCATTCGGCAAACCGGGCGGATACCAGCAGACCGTCCCCGCGGCGAACCCCGCGAACAAGGTCGCCCCGTTCATCCCGTTCAGCGCCACGGGCGGCAAGGCCACGGTGTGGCTGGACAACATCGACTTCGCCTGGACCATGGTCAAGAAAGGCAGTGCGGATCACATCAAGCAGGTCCTGCAAGTCGCGAACTTCCTGGCTGCGCCGTTCGGCAGCGAGGAGTATCTCCTGATGAACTACGGTGCCGAGGGCACGGACTTCACCCGAGACGGCAAGGGCAACCCGATCCCGACGCCTGCGGCGGCAGTGAACACGGCCGTGCCGTGGAAGTACCTGGCGGCCGGCCCCAACACGCTGTACTCGCCGCAGTTCCCCGACGCCATCAAGGTGCTTCACGACGCGTACTCGAAGCTCGTCCCGATCGGCGTCCCGGATCCGACCGTCGGCCTGTTCAGTCCCACCAACGCGAAGCAGGGGCTCACGATCGCCAAGCCCGTCTCGGACGCGGTGACCAACTTCATCGCCGGGCGTGGTTCCCTGAACGACGTGAAGAGCGCGATCTCGACATGGAAGAGCGCGGGCGGAGACACGATCCGCGCTGAGTTCCAGAAGGCGCTGAGCGGCGCGACGGCCAGTCCGTCCCCGAGCGCCTGAGAGGCAGCGGATCCGTGAACGTGGGAGAGGGCAGCGGGGGAGAGGGAACCGTGAGGGAAGACATCTCGACGAGAATCGCGATGGATCCTGTCCTCTCCCCGTTCACGGGCTGGGGCAGGGCGCAGTGGGAGGCGGTGGCGGACGACTGGCTGAGCCAGGTGCGCCGCTATGCCAGCCCGGAGGGCGCCCTGCCGCGCCTGCCAGGAAGGATCACCGGCGACGGAGTGCGGCGGGAGGGGATGGAGACCGTGGGCCGGTCGTTCCTGCTCGCGGCGCCGCGGATCGCGGGCGCCTCCGACGCCGCGGATCCGGCCGTCCAGGCGCACCTGGACTACTACTCCCGGGCGTTGCTGGCCGGCACCCGGGCGGGTGGTGAGGAGGAGTGGCCCCGCGGGGTCAGCTGCCGGCTGCCGCTGACGGGGATCACGAACTCGATCGTGGAGGCCGCGAACATCGCGTTCTCCCTGCACATCAGCCGCGATCGGCTGTGGTCGGGCCTCACCCGGCCGGAGCAGCTCCAGATCGGGAACTGGCTGCGTCATCACGCCCGCTGCGAGGTGTGGCAGAACAACTGGCAGCTGTTCCCCGCCATGGCGGAAGGCTTCCTGCGTGCGGTCGGCGAAGACGTGCGCGGTCTGCACGCGACGCGCAACGTGGCGCGGGTGGAGAGCTGGTACCTCGGCGACGGGTGGTACACGGACGGGCCGGAGCATGCGGTCGACTACTACAACGCCTGGGCCATCCATCCCTACCTGTGGGCCTGGTACCGCATGACGGACACCGTGCACACCGCAGAGGGGCAGCGGTATCTCGAGCGACTGCACGACTTCACCGCGTCGCAGGCCCACATGGTCGCCGCCGACGGCTCGCTCCTGCATCAGGGCCGCTCGCTGACCTACCGCACGGCGGCGCTGGCCGCTCTCTGGTGCGCCGAGGCGTCGGGCGTGAGCGCGCTCAGCCCCGGCCAGACCCGCCGCATCGCATCGGGAGTGCTCTCGCGCTTCACCGCGCAGGGAGTCGGTGCCGACGGCCCGCTCACGCTCGGGTGGTACGGCGAGTTCGAGCCGATGTGCCAGGACTACAGCGGCTTCGGATCCCCGTATCTGGCAGGCATCGGATTCCTCGGGCTGGCCCAGCCCGAGACGGCGCCCGTCTGGACTGCGATCGAGGAGGCCCAGCCCTCCGATCACGGCTCCTTCACCGCCCCGATCGAGCCCGTGGGGTGGGTGCTCCGCGGAGCCTCGGACGGCATCGTGCGGATGGCGAACCACGGCTCGGATCACGCCACGCTGCCCGTCGGCGAGGACGAGGACCGCGACGACCCGCACTACGCGAAGTTCGCGTACTCGACGCACACCGCACCGGGCACGGGGCCGGCTTGGGTCGACGCGATCGACTCGCACTTCGCGCTGCTCGACGACGAGGGCGCCGGCAGCAGGCGCAGTTCCCTGCGGGCCACGCGAGTCGAGGGGGATCTCGCCGGATCCGTGCACGTACCGCAATTGCATCGCCGTGCGCTGCCCGGGACCGCAGTGACCACGGTGACCGCGGGCGACGGCACCGCCGAGGTGCGTGCGCATCTCGTTCAGACGGATCGGCCGTGGCCGATGCGCGAGGGCGGCTGGGCGGTCGCCGACGACGCCGAGCTGGCCACCGGCGTCTTCGAGGACGGCGCCTGGGCGCAGGGCCGCGACGGCCTGCTCTCCGCGGTGATCGGGTTGCACGGGTGGGACGCTCCTCGGCCCGCCGTCGCCGACGATGCAAGCCGTCGCCCCGAGCGGGCGCGCGTGTTCGCCTACCGCGATGCCAACGCGATGGGCTCGCACTCCGCGACTCCCGCCCTGCAGGGCCGCACCAGCACGAGGAACACGGTCGTGGCCACCCTGCACGTGCTCGAACGCGGCGGCGCGGTCGACCCGCAGGAGTGGCGCGATCGGGTGCGGGTGGACGTCGATGGCACCCTCGTGCGCCTGACGTGGGCCTCGGGCGCGACCTCCGAGTTCGACCTGGCGACGTTCGTCCCATGGGACGAGCACCCGGGCCTCACCGGTCCTCGGGGGGAGGCCCGATGATCGAGCTGCGCTACGGCGCGGGACCGGAGGGGCGCCGACAGGACCCGACGATGCGGGCGTTCCGTGCCGATCGGTTCGGACAGTTCGTGCACTGGGGGTTGTATGCGATCCCCGCGGGGACGTGGCAGGGGCGCACGATCGAGTTCGCCGCGGAGTTCCTCATGCACTCGGCGCACGTGAGCCGGGAGGAGTGGGGCGCGCTCGCCGCCGATTTCACGCTGGAGGGATTCGACCCGGCGGAGTGGGCCCGCACGGCGAAGCGCATGGGCGCGCGCTATGCCACGATCACCACGAAGCACCACGACGGCTTCTGCCTGTGGCCGAGCGCGTACACCGACTTCAGCGTCGCCGCCACGCCCTCGGGGCGCGACGTGCTCGGCGAGATCCTCGACGCGTATCGCGCCGAAGGTCTCGCCACGCACCTCTACTACTCGGTGCTGGACTGGCATCACCCGGACTGGCGATACGCCATCGAGTCCGATGACGATCGCGTGGCGTTCGACCGCTATCTCGACTTCGCGACGAACCAGCTGCTCGAGCTGGCGGAGAGATACCCGCAGGTGCGCGGATTCTGGTTCGACGGCACCTGGGACGAGTCCGTGAAGGCGAACGGGCGCTGGACCCACGAGATCGAGCAGCGGCTCAAGCAACGGATCCCCGGCGCGATCGTGAACAGCCGTCTCCGCGCCGATGACAGGGGCGCACGGCATTTCGACTCCAACGGCGCCCTGATGGGCGACTACGAGAGCGGTTACGAGCGCCGGCTCCCCGCGCCGTGGGACCGGTCGGTCGCCGTGCACGACTGGGAGGCCTGCGCCACCCTCACCCAGGCGAGCTGGGGCTTCCATGACTCCGCCTGGGCGGAGCGAGGGCGCAAGACGCCGGCGCAGGTCGTGGAGCAGCTCGCGCAGACCGTGAGCCTGGGAGGCAACCTCCTGCTGAACTTCGGGCCGCGCGGCGACGGCTCGCTCGCCCCCGTCGAGGTCGCCCTGGCCGACGAGGTCGGCGCCTGGATGGCCATGAACGGGGCAGCCGTGCACGGCGGCGGGCCGGCTGAAGGGTGGGATTACCCCGGGTGGGGCTTTTACACGATGCCCCTGCAGGCGGAGGAGTCAGCCGAACGATCCGCCCTTGTGCACGCGATCGTCACCCGGATCCCGGTCTCCGGCATCCTCACGATCGCGCTGCCGCCCGGCGTCGCGTTGCGCGGGGTGCGCGCACTCGATGACGACACCGCCGTGTCGTTCACCGAACTGGACGCCCACACCGCCCAGCTCGCGGCCCCCGCCGCCACGGGCATGCCGACCGTGCTCGCCCTCGAGATCGCGCCTGCGGACCCGGAGAGCGGCCTGCGCGAGCCCAACCCCGACGTCGCGCTCGTGTGAACGCATGAGCGGGCGCCTTCCCGTTCCGCGCTTGCGACGTGGGGAACGGGAAGGACACACCCAAACCCTCCGCTTCGAAGAGGAACAGGAAAGGGCACCACCATGAAACAACACCGCACCGCGCAAAGCAAAGCGCGCTGGCGACGGCTGACCCCGGCGCTCGCCGCAGGGGCCGTCCTCGCTCTCGCGCTGCCCGCCACCGCGCAGGCCGGCACCACCCCGGCTCCGCCGCAGTACGTCGCGGCCGGCACCACCACCATGAAGGGCGGTCTGACCAGCGACATCGCCGGCTCGGCGTATCTCGGCAAGGACGGCCAATTCCACTGGAGCAATGCGCTCACGTCCTACAACACGAACCCTGGCAACGCGTGGGCGCGCACGTTCACGAACACCGACATGGGCGCCGTGTCCGCAGGGATGGGCACCACGACGCAGAAGGTTCAGGCGCCCGCGTACTATGCCGACGCGGGCACCATCTGCTACCAGCTCGACAAGGATCCGACCTTCCCGATCCCGTCGCCGCAGCAGGACGACCACTGCGACGTCATCGGCGTCTGGGTGGATCCGCAGGGCACGTGGCACGCGCTGCTCAACGACGAGTTCCAGTTCGATCCCTGGCAGACCAAGGGTGCAGACGCGACGGTCGATCAGAAGATCTCGACCGGGCACCACAACAACCGGATCCTGCTCGCGACCTCGAAGGACGAAGGCGCCTCCTGGCAGTACCAGGGGCCGGCGCTCACCTCGGCGTGGGATGACGATCAGGTGATCGACAGCGCTGCCTCACCCGGTCAGTCGTATCCGTTCGGCAACTCCGGCTGCCGGCTGTTCATCGATTACTCGACGGGCTACTTCTACATCACGTACAACGTGAAGATCTACAAGAAGCCGGCTTCCTCGACCCTCGCCAGCTGGACCGAGATGGCCCGCGCGCCGATCAGCGGCGGCATGGCCAGCGGCACCTGGCAGAAGTGGTACAACGGCTCGTGGTCGCAGCCGGGCATCGGCGGCATCGACGGCAACGTCAACTCCGTCGGCGGGCTGAACGTCGTGTACGACCCGGCGACCGACCTCATCGCCTGGCAGGGATCCGGCGACAACGCCACCGCGTCGTACCAGGCCGCGAAGGTCGCCGCCGATCACCTCATCGTGTTCTCCGACGCGTCCGGAAACACCTACACGGCGAACACGCTGACGCACACGATCGTGAACAACGCGACAGCGGAGTCTGCGCCGGACCGGACCGTGTCGTACCACGACGACGTGACCGGCCAGGACCTGACGCTCAAGGCGGTCGACGACAAGTACGAGAACGGCGTCAAGGTCGTCACGGGCGGCATCTACGTGACGCAGACGGATCCGGCCACCGGTGCCTCCCAGACCGTGGATCTCATCACGAACAGTGCGTATTACAAGGATCCGAACACCGGTCATCTGTACCTGCCGTCGGCGAACAACGAGTCGGCTATCTCGTACAACGCGTTCTCCGGGCTGTACCGCATCGTCGGCTACGACGGGAACGTCTATGAGACGGCTGATCTCGGCGACCCGAACTCCTGGAAGGTCGTGGGCCTCATGCCCGCCGGATCCAATGGCGGTTACCTCACCTCTCTGGACAACGGCAGCCTGACGAACCAGAACGTCACGGGACGTTCGTTCCTGACGATCTCGGATCTGACCGCCAAGGTGTTCGACATCGCGCAGACCGCCGGCGACGGATCCGCGGCGGTGAGCACCGAGTACACCCCGCGGGACACGGCCGGCAAAGCGGTGTCCGGAGATTCCGCCTACGTGCTGCGGGTCGGCGGCAAGGCCGTGACGGCGAACCGCGGACCCGGCCTGGACGGCGGGGACGGAGCGGCCACGGGCGTGTCCACCTGGAAGCTCCAGCCGGTGAAGGACGTGCGCGACGGCAGCCAGAACAGCGGCTTCTACCGCATCGTCGACGCCGCGACCGGCAAGGACCTCCGGGTTTCCGGATCCGCGCCGGCCGAGCAGCGCGCCGTCGACGCGGTCGTCACGGTCGGGGCGCCGCAGGCCGACGCCCAGCCTCTGACCTCGGCCGGCCTCGGGACGCCGGATGGCAGCGATCAGTGGTACCTGCAGCGCGTCGCGACCGACGGCACATCGCTGGACGGATCCACCACCTACCGCCTGGTCAACCGCAACAGCGGCTTGACCCTGCAGTACGTGAACGAGAGGATGCGCCTCGAGCAGCAGGCTGCGGGCAACGCCTCGCAGTACGTGACGCTGACCGTGCGGTAGGGGATAAGGCGAGTGACGGCGCCGGGTCGGGTGCGTGCACCCGACCC